>JBBTXH010000108.1:0-7543 GCA_038062385.1 Patescibacteria group bacterium | reverse complement strand
GAGCTATTACGCTTTCTTTAAAGGATGGCTGCTTCTAAGCCAACCTCCTAGTTGTATAAGTCATCCTACCACCTTTAACACTTAACATAGATTTAGGGACCTTAAATTGCGATCTGGGCTGTTTCCCTTTCGACGTATGGAGCTTAGCCCCCATCGTCTGACTCCTCAGTTATTAATCTCTGGTATTCGGAGTTTGTTTGGGGGAAGTAGGTTTCCCATCTACCCCCATCCAGTGCTCTACCCCCAGAGGGAACACTAAAGGCCAGTCCAAAAACTGTTTCGGAGAAAACCAGCTATCACCGAGTTCGATTGGAATTTCTCCCCTAGTCACAGTTCATCCCCCAGTGTTGCACGGCTGGTGGGTTCGGGCCTCCATGCAGCTTTCGCTGCACTTCACCCTGACCATGACTAGATCACCCGGTTTCGGGTCTTGTGTCTACTGCTCGGACGGGCTATTAACCCTCGCTTTCACTACGCCTTCGTCCTCGCGGACTTAAACTTGCAATAAACAACAAACTCGTTGGCTCATTCTTCAATAGGAACGCTATTACCGATACTCCGCATCGGAATTTCTAATTATTTTAATTTCTAATTATTCTAAACTCTTTAGACTAATTAGGTTAATTAGAGTAATTAGACCTTTCCCGATGCGAAGCACCGGCTCTAACTCTTTGTAAGCATATGGTTTCAGAAACTATTTCATCCCCCTAACAGGGGTGCTTTTCACCTTTCCCTCATGGTACTTGTTCACTATCGATCTTCGAAAGTATTTAGCCTTACCGGATAGTCCCGGCGGATTCGTACAGGATTTCTCGAGTCCTGCAGTACTTGAGACGATTGCTCGAGTAAATAATTTTTTTCATCGACAGGGCTATCACCTTCTATGGCAGAGCATTCCAGCTCTTTTGATTAAAAATTATTTGGCTCGCGTAAGTCAATCGGAACTTACACGCAACTATCTCACAACCCCCACCAAACATGTGGCCCGACACCTTAGATCATCGGCTTTCATCACGCCTAAGCGCAACAATTGCTAATAACAAAGTCTGATGGGTTTAGGCTCTTCCCGTTTCGCTCGCCACTACTAAGGGAATCATTATTATTTTATCTTCCTCTGGGTACTGAGATGTTTCACTTCCCCAGGTCTTCCTCCAAGGCCCTATGTATTCAGGCCAAGGATAATCAAGGTTTGCTTGATTGGATTTCTCCATTCGGAAATCTCCGGATCAAAGGTTGCTTGCCACCTCCCCGAAGCTTATCGCAGGCTGCTACGTCCTTCATCGCCTTTCGAAGTCAAGGCATCCACCATACGCTCTTATTTTGTATAACCACTATAATATTAACATTCTTTTAATTTTCTCTTTGACGAAATCACAATAATGTATATTGTGTGCTTTATTACCATTCGAATTGTTAATGTCCGTCATTAACCAGCGGAACCTGACTCTAAATCTTTAGCGGTCAGGACTAGATGGTCAATTTAAAATAAAAAATACTTCCGCTCGATTTCTATTTATTAAATAAAAATCAAACAAAAATATTTTTATGCGGGAAATTTTGAAGGAGAGCTTTCCAAGTTGCAAACACTATTATATAGGAAATAAAAATAATGTCAAGGATTTGTTGTGGGTAAATTTTAATGAACTATATACGCTAATTTTACACGATTTAAAACTAAAAAATTGCCCCGTCGCGGCGGGGCAATTTACGCCAAAAATCCAAAAGACCAATCCCGTATTGCGATACGGGACCAAAATCCCTAAAGCAATTCGGACGGAAAAACCGCGGAACCGCAGGGGGTATTAGAATTAGCGATATAGGAATTGTCAAACCAGAAGTCGTTGCCAAAGACAAAACAATACAGAGATGACGGGAAACGCGCTTGACCATTCGGATCATACTTGTCCCCGGGCATCCACCAATGCAATTCTTCCCACTTGGTTTGCAGTTGTATCTGTGTCAGAAGCAGTTGCTGCAAAACATAGCAGGTACCGTTAATGAGACTTTGTTCTCTCTCCGTTTCATATCTTGTCGCCTTAACGCTGTATCCATGAAACAAGTCCAATATCACAGCGCTGAAACAAATGTCGCCCTCTTCAACCGACTCTTCCGACCGGCTCACCCAGTCAGCTGTTCTTTCTCCCATCCGCAGATACCCGTCAGCCGACATCTTTCTCGCCCGGTAATTCGTAAATCCAAGGTTTCTTTCCTTATAAAGTCTCGCGAGTCTTGGAAAAACAACTTTTTTCACCAAAGCGCCGTAATGCGTCTCTTCTTTCAGCTTTGACAAGCGCGCCAATGATTTTCTCTTTATCCACGGAAACACGATCAATCTCTCTTCGTCTATTTCCAAAGTTCGGCACGCTCTCACTGCCGGCGCTAGGCCGGCTTTCAATGCCTGTTCCCAATTATTCGTATTCAATCTGGGAAACAGCTTTGCCAGCATATTCACCGCTTCTTCCGGCGGCGTTAAGTCAACTTCAGCCAGAAGAAATCCTTGATCAGGCGCGACTGTCTTGTGCGGATTGTCTTCGCTCTTTTCCCACACCGGTCCTCGCTTTGATCTGATCGGAATCTTGAATCCTTCAATATCATCGTCATCGTCTTTATCGTCCGATTCCGCGTTGCCGATTGCCTTCCCGATGCCCTGCTCTGCTGCCGCGCCGGGCAAACCGCGTTCTTTTCTCAACCGTTCAACCACTTGCGAATCCATCATGGAAAACGAGTCCCGCGGATTCAACTCCCGCCATTTCTCTATCTCGTCCTTTGTCGGTTCGTATGTATCCATTCCTCTCCCTCCTTTGTTTTTGTCATTCTGCCTATCCGCCAAAGCTTTAACGTCTGTGAAAGTCGCATCGTGTTCTGAGCTTGTCGAAGAATCGAAGGAGTAATGACCAAATCAGCTTGATTCAAAATCATAGCAAAATTTATATCGTCTGTCAAGCTGCCGTAGTATTCTCATTAAAAATGCGACATAGAACTCCGTTGCTTCGCAGACCTACTTTTGACGCCAAAAGTAGGCAAAAGCGCTGGGGTTCATCCGCCAGTGGCGGACGTGGTTCTATCATCTTTCGTGGTTCTAACAACGGCAAGAGTTCACCCCAGACCCCGTGAAATATACGTTTTGGTAAAATGAAATGATATTTAAGATAGCTTTATGTCGCATTTGACATGAAAGAGAACGGCTGCAGCTGAAAACACTCTACATCCAACCTCTAATTTTAGATAAAACAAAAAAACCGCCGCAACATTGCGCGACAGTTCATTTACATCACCTTTCATCAGCCATTTTCGTGGCCAGGAGCATTGTCCCCCGCAAACTGAAAGCTGATGGAATGTTTAGCTTCTTCGCGTAATAGCGAATGTATCTCATTTTGTCAGCCGAGGCCGGAGCGCCCAGCACGATTTTGCCTGAACTTTCCCATCTGCCCCATTCAATGTTCGTGGTGAATCCCGGCAATTTTTTCAAATCGCGCGGAATCCAGAAGGCAATGCAAGTCGCGCGTTTCAAATGATCTTCTTCCCACTCTGCCTGTTCAACCCACAATCCTTTAAAAACATCTTCCGGAAGTTTTTGGCCGGTGAATGTTCCGTCACGCCTCTCCGGAATAAAAACAGAACCAGTAAATCCAAGTTCTTCCAAAATGATTATTGCTTCGCCTCTCCATGACTTTTTGTGAGACATTATGTCCGGCGTCGGACCGGCGAGAAAAATTGATTTGCCGACAACTTCCTCTTCTTTATCGCCAACGTAAACTACGCGCATTAAGCACCTCCTTTGCTTTGCCCACGGTTTCCACGCGACACAACAAGATCAAAGAATGTTCAAGCTTATCTTACCTGATTATTATTTTTTGTAAACAACGCTTAATAAACCAAACCGTTCAAGGCCTCTATGCGTCCATCGTTCTCTTTGCAAAAAGATTACTCCTGTGATACAATTATTTTATGTTAAGTTTAATATCTCAAATAATAACTACAAAGAAAGGCAAGCTTTCGTTAAGAGAAGGCGTTTTCTTTGTTATGTAAATAAGAATATTACATTCATAAAACAAAATCGCCTTCTCAAAAAGAAGACGATTTTGTTTTGGTGATTAAAGAGGCCTGTTGGACGAAATGACCACTTGGCCGAAGGATGCTTTATCACGACCAACGCCTGGCACTTTTCTATAATTAACAAACTTTTACCTTTATGAAAAAACAATCAACTCTGAAAATCGCGCTCTTGGGTATGTTTGGCGGGATGTGGCAAGACTATAATCCCGGTTGCTTTTTAGTTGGCTACAAAACTTATTCTGAAATAAAAAAAATGTTTCCCACGGCTGAAATTGATCTTTTTGCCATTCAAAACAGATTTTGCGGTAACAAAGTAATTAAAGAGAATAAATTTGGCCTGATGCCGCTGAATTTTTTTTCTCGCCGAATACAACTGAAGTTGCTGGAAAACATTTTAAGCGAATACGATGTCTTAATAATTGGCGGCGATATTGTCTGGGGAGGAGATGATGTGGTTGATGATAATGATATTTTTTTCATTAATTCCAAAAAGTTTCTTGTTTCAAGGAAAACCACAGTTTTGTTTAATTGCGTCCATACTTTTTATGACAACCAGACGATCCGTCCAATGAAAATAAAATTCCGGCAAGCCTGTTCGCGCGCTGATTATATTTCGGTTAGAACAAAACCGATTCAGCAGAGGTTGAGGAGATTAGGCATCAAACAGAAAATAAGTTTTGTCCCTGATATTGTTTTAGACCTTGATTTAAAACAATTCAAAAACATTAAACTCCCATCGGCAAAAACGAACAAACCGAAACTGGGCGTTGCCATTAGATTTAAACTCGTTAATGAATTTATTGAAGCTCTCAAGAATATTAATTTAGATAAATACGAAGTTTACTGCTTCGCCTACAGCCAACAATATGACAATCTTAAAACAGTAAAAGAGATTAAAAAAAAATTCGGGAATAAATTTCATTATTTTAAAAAATATCATAATCCGATAGAAAGTTTTAAATTAATCAAAAACTTTGATCTTTTTATAACTGACGCATTCCATGGCATTATTGCCGCAACTTTACAAAATATTCCTTTTATCTCGATTGATATTGAACCGGAAAAAACTTCTCGCAAGGATCAATTATTAGAATCTATAGGCGTCAGCAAAAAACGAAACATCCGCATCGGCTACCACAATCCAAAAAACGCCGAAATATTAGGTAAAGGAATAAACAATTTGTTGAACAAAAAATTTAAGATCAATAAAAGTAAATTGAAAGCCTCGCAAAAATTAATTAGAAAACATTTTGAAACAATAAAAAAAATAATTAAGAGGGAAAGCAAATTCAAAAATTAAAAAGGAGGCGAAATGTTCCGCCTCCATGAGAATAGTTTAAGTCTTTTGAGATTTAACTATCCGCGAACGATTTTCAACACCTTCTCGAGTTGAAGCTTAAATTGTTCATCCGATCTTCGAGCCATTGGACGGACTTCGATGCACAAGGCATTGCCGTAACGCTTCAATCTGAAATGCCACCAGATACTTCTCAAATAAAGAGGAATATCCAAATCGCTAACGTTTTCAAACGGAACAAGTTTTGCGCCACGAACTACATCGTGACAAGTGAGCGCTTGGCAGTATGCTTCAAGAGACTCGAACAACAACGGTCCACCGTAACGATTCGATAAATATTTCGCGGACGAATCCGCAATGTATTTTTTCCAAACTGCATCTTGTGGAAAATCCGTTAAGAACAAATCTATTCGTTCTCCAAATTTGTTCAAGATTCTTACTGCTTCTTGCGGAGCAACCGAAATTGTAAACTGAACAGATGAGGTGCGCGCAAGAGGTGCCAGCGCATTCCGTCCGTCCAATTTCAACCAGTTTGCATCTCTTTCATCAGGAATAACCAACAGATCCTCGTGGCCATGCAATATCGGTGCAAAATATGGCACTGCATCAACCACGCGAGCGGCCTCGTAAAGTTGAGCAAGACATTTTCTAACGACATCAAGCACGCAATTTGGTGTTGAGGCTATTGTTGAAACTTCCATGTTGTGCCGACCAAGCTCGTAAAAGATTTTATTTCCGTCCTGATCAACAAGGGCTGTTATCAGCTTGCCTTTGCGGCAATCAATCTGCCAACCATTTTTAACGAGGTGAGCCAACATTTGTTGAGACGTTTGAACTTGAACGGCCCTACCCTCATGATCCACAAACTGTGTTTCAATTTCTGCTCCGATTGTTTGAAGTGTCCGCGACTCGATTCCGTCTGTAAAGTAACTAATAAGTTTTCGCATGACCCGCTCCTTTCCCAAAGAACCATGTTTGCCGTTTTGATATAGGCAGGCAAACAAAAACCCCCTCCAACTGCGGAGGGGGCTGTATTCATGCAATCTGAATTACATCAATCTAACCCGCTCCGCATTTGGATGGGGCGATGATGGAGTTTCGCGATCACGGTTCTGTATCCGCCTTCTTTCCCGTTTAACCATTTGGAAACGCGAGCCACGGTCGTGGAACTCAAACCGGTTTGTCTGACAATTTCAAAATACGGCGTTTGTTCTATCAACATTTCCGCGGCCTTGAATCTGTTGGCAAACTCTTTAATTTCCTTTTCCGTCATGAGGTCACGCAAAAATCGCCTGGCCTCGTTTTCTGTTTTCAAGGTCAAGATCGCTTGAACTAATCTTTGATTTTGCTTATTATTCCAGTTCATGTTTCCACTTTATCAAACTAAAGTGAAGTTGTCAAGAGGGTCAAATTGCGACGCTTCATTTAAAACAAAAAAGGAAACATATTTATGTCTCCTCCGATTTTGAATTCTGCTGAATTAAAGAAGCTTAATCATTGCCAATTTCGTTTCCCAATAGCTTATTTCGTCGCGCATATTACCAAAAATATACATCATACCTAGAAAAAGTCCTAGATGAAGAATAACCGCGATCAACACTTCTGCACTAGACATCTCTTTGTTCTGCTCTTTTTTCTGCCATCGCACCCATAATCCGAAAAGACCGAGACCGCTTAAAACAACCAGCCAAAAACTTCCTATATCCAGAAGCAACCACCCGGTGAATCCAAGAAAAGCTACAATTAAAACTATCGCCCACTTTCGTTTAAACGATAAAACCATTTCTCCGATCATACGACCGCCATCAAGAAACGGAAGTGGTAACAGATTGACGGCATTAAAGATCGCGATGTCACGTGTAATTTTCACCAAGTTGATTGCTAACGAGGCGGTCTGTACGCGGCCAACTCCTGAGGCATGAAAAAACTGATCTCTGAATCGGTCATCAAACATATAGATCAGAAAAGGTACAAGCGTCATTATAAATCCCCATAATGGCCCCATGAATGCCACCAACCATCTTTCCCACTTACTCAACTTAGAGTCGTCCGCTGAAACTGCAATACCGCCAAAAAACGGAATGAACCACATGCCGCGACTCGCCACGCCGACGGAGCGCATTGCCCAGAGATGACCCAATTCGTGTACATAAACTGCGACCAGAAGAGTAAGGGCGATGATCCACGAAC
>JBBTXH010000107.1:0-8279 GCA_038062385.1 Patescibacteria group bacterium | reverse complement strand
CTGCTCCGTGGCCTTCCACTATGGGCGTGGCTGCATCTTTCCATGACATAAGGCACCTCCTTTTCGTAACAGAAGCTTACAAAAAAAGAATGATTTTGTCAAATCAAATGAAAATGATATTATGGCTCTAGTTCGTTGAAGATGTTGGGGACATGGGTAGACGGGGTAGGGCGGTAGGATGTAGGGTTTGTAGGTTGCTTGACTGTTTTACTTACTACTTGTCTTGCTTGTCTCGCTCGTCTTGCTTCGTTGCCCCATGTGGTTCTTTCGTTCTTTAGTTCATTCGTTCAAATATGAGTATCAATAACGCCATTGCCAGAAACACAATAATACATCTTGCCGGCAAAATGTTTGGTTTGGTTTTGAGTTTGGCGGGAATCGCCGCAATTACCCGTTACCTCGGAGTGGAAGGATTTGGTTATTATATTACGGCTGCCGCCTTTTTGCAGTTTTTTGGCATTCTGGTTGATTTTGGTTTTACTTTGACGACAGTACAGATGATCGCTCGACCGGGGGTTGATATCAGCCGCGTGATGAATTCTGTTTTGTCGTTCAGAATTATCAGCGCCGGAATTTTTTTGACGTTGGCCGCGATTTTAGTTTGGTTTTTCCCGTATAACATTTTTATCAAGCTCGGAGTCCTGATTACCGCGGCTTCGTTTTTTTGTATTTCCGTGATTCAGACCATGACCGGTCTTTTTCAGCAGAAAATGAAGATGTTTCAGTTGACGCTGGCTGAAGTAATCGGCCGCGTGGTCTTTGTGGGTTTGATTTTTTTGGTCATGTTTTTGAAATTGAATATTTATTGGATTTTTGGCGCGGTTACTGTCGGCGGTTTAGTGAATTTGGGGCTGGTGTTTTTCTACGCGAAAAATTATATCAACTGGAAATGGGAAATTGATTTCGCGATTTGGAAAGAGCTCGTTCAGCGTTCATGGCCGATCGCCATTTCCATTTCTTTTAACCTGATTTATTTGAGAATGGACGCGATTATTTTGTCATTAACCAGAACCCAAGCGGAAGTTGGTTTGTATGGCGCGACTTATCGCGTGATTGATATTTTAACCATGTTGCCGGCTGTTTTCATGGGCATTGTCTTGCCGGTGGCAACGCAATATTTTATTGAAAACAAAAAAGAGGATTTAAAAAAGTTATTGCAAAAAGCGTTCGATGTTCTGATGATTTTCAGCGTACCGATTTTTTTCGGGACAATGACGATCGCCGAACCGCTCATGGTTTTCGTGGCCGGAAAAGAGTTTGTTTTGTCAGGCGAAATTTTGAAGGTATTGATTATCGCGTCCGTGGCGATTTTCGCGACCAGCTTATTCGCCTACGCAGTGGTGGCGATTAATAAACAGAAAAGCATGATGTGGGGCTATTTATTTGCGGCGATAACGACGCTTGCCGGTTATTTGATTTTTATTCCGAAGTTCGGCTATTGGGGCGCGTCCTGGATGACGGTTTATAGCGAATTTTTGATTTTGATTTGGGCAACAATTATGGTTTACAAAACAATAAAATTTTTTCCGTCAATGAAAATTTTCATTAAAACCATTCCCGCGGCTTTGATTATGGCTTTCGTTTTATATTTTTTTAGCGGGCTTCATGTGGTTTGGTTATTGTTAATCAGCGGTCTGGTTTATTTTTCGTTTTTGTATTTATTCGGCGGAATTAAAAAAGGGACGATTAAGGAATTGTTGAAATTAAAATCATAGGTAATAAAATTGCAGGGAATAAAATTTTTTTATTCCTTTATCACTCCTTTGTTTATGTCAGTTTGGTCTGTTAGGTGGTTGGGGGTTTACAAAGAACATATAAATGGTTTACAATATGAACGAAGACTAGTTACAATAAGTTTTATGAGCAAGAATTATTCTAAAATAAGAGATTTTATCGTTAAAAGCGTTGAAAGTCATTCAGCTGATTTAGCCAATGAATTGTCTAAAAACTTTGGATTTTCTCGGCAAAGAGCTCATACCTATATAAAGAGGGAAATTAAAAAAGGAACCCTGATAAAAGTTGGGCAAACAAGAGCAACGCGTTATTTCCTCGCCGGTAGTAATCGAGTAGAATTTTCAGAGAAAATAAGGCCTGGTTTGGCTGAAGATATTATTTGGTCAAAGTATGTCAAACCCATAGTCTTAAAATGCTCCACTAACATACAGCATCTTTCTGCTTATGGTTTCACGGAGATTTTTAATAATGCCATTGATCATTCTGAAGGAACAATAATATATTCTAAAGTCGAAATTAAAAATAATAATCTGGAGGTTACTATCATGGACAATGGAATCGGAATATTCCAAAAAATTAAAGAAGCGTTGAATCTTGAATCAATACGAGAATCGATTTTGCATCTTTCAAAAGGCAAGTTCACGACTGATCCTTCAAAGCACACCGGAGAAGGAATCTTTTTTACCTCCAGAATGTTTGATAGTTTTTCGATTTTATCCAGTGATTTATTTTACATATTTCAAAATAAAGGTTGGCTTCTCTCACCGGAAAAAAATGAAAAATTCGGTAAAGGAACGTATATAAAAATGCGTATTTCGCTTAACTCAAAAAAAACGCCAAAAGAAATATTCGATCAATATGCTAATCAGGAAATAGGGTTCTGGAAAACGGTGGTAGCCGTTGCCCTTAGCGCTGATCCTAGTGAGCCTCATATTTCAAGATCACAAGCAAAGCGATTGCTGATTGGTTTAGAAAAATTTAAAGCAGTTGTTTTTGATTTTAAGGGAGTAGAGTCGGTCGGCCAAGCATTTATCGACGAAGTCTTTAGGGTTTTTAAATTGGAACATCAAAAGATTGATCTTAAATATGTAAATGCCAACGAAGAAGTCGCTTCAATGATTAAAAGAGTACTTGCAACAAAGTGATTGATAAGCCACGGATTGTTGTCTTGTGATAATATGTGGTTAGATTTAAAAAATAAAAACCCGTCGCTGTTTTGACAGCAACGGGATGTTTGTTTATTGGGCGGCAGGTAGGGAACAAAGATTTTTGTTCCCTACCGCTGGCGAATCGATTGATTCAAAACGTTTTATCAAATCGTCATAGGTCGGATTGGATACTGTAGGTTCGTGTACATACCAAGCTTCAACATATTCAGGGTGATTTTTGGTAATGGTTGTCAGCATTCTTTCCAGTCTTTCGCGAGTAGCTTGTCCAACCGGCGATTTGTTTTTACTTTTTGATTCGAGCAAAGCACGGCACGTCTCAACCATGCAAACGCCGAGGAAGTCGCGTTCGCCTATTGTTTCATCGTGTTTTTCGCGCACAGCTTTAGCTGCAGCTAGCGCTTCACGACATAGTTCAGCTTTGTAAATAAGATCGTCAATACTGTTTAAATCGCGCACGACTTCGAGTGCATTTTTCAGCGGTTTGCGCAATTGAACGTTAGCGAAAATAGAATCTCCAAGTAGTACGGAAGAGTTATCAGAACTTACGATTATGTAACGACCCATGATGTTCGGATTTTGGTTAAAAATTTCCGAACGCTTGAACCAGCCGCCGCATTTCAACTTGAAGATTGGGCCAATGATCTCAACGCGCTGTTCAGTGTACGATTCCTCTGTCTTCGTCTTCTTCAAGTGGAAGAATTTGTCGTCCGCTTGAATGATTGATTTGTGAGTGTGAACAATGCGTTGATTTTCCGGATCAAGGTAACTGTCGGTATACCGTCCGACGATTGAACGGTAAAAACTGAAAAGAAAGAAAGATGTTCCGCAAACATTGAAACAACCAATTATCTGCGACGTTATTATTTCAAAGAGGTTTGCGTCAGCTTTGTAAAAAGCGACTAAGATACAAAGAAAAACTACACAAATATTAAAAGCAAGCGCGACAATTCTTAATATTGTTGAAGATTCTCTTTCAGGAATTGGAACGCAATCCGGACAGTTCTTTTTTTCCTCGGTACTCATTTTCCTTACCCCCTTCTTGGCGACAGGCCCATGTCCTGCCGGCAGAAGCGCTCTCATTGGCCCTTTCCCCGCAACTTGCGCGGAACATTCCAACAAGAACATTTAATGTGATTTGGGTCACGCTTACATCAAGTTAATACATGATTTACTGATAGCTACTTGATCTACTGATTAAACTGAGGCTGTTGTTTTGTTGTTTCTATGCTTCTTTGTTTATAGGAGGTTGTCAACGGACGAATTGTTATTTTTATGATAACATGGAATTATAGATTAAATAAGTAAGAATGTCAAGAGTGTGTCAATTTACGGTTTTTATTTAATAATTATAATTTTTTGTTTGCTTTTCGCTTGGTTGTCTTGGCGAAGGAGGGATTTGGCTGTTGCGCTGGTGATTTTTGCGTTGCCGAGTTATTTGATTAGGTTTAAGGTTTTTTCGATACCAACAACGATGTTGGAAGTGATGATTTTGGTGTTGTTTGCTGTTTTTCTGGTGACAAATGGAACGCGTATCGCCCCCTTGTCATTTCGAAGTCGCATCGAGAAATTTATTAAAGGCACTCTTCACAGATTTCTCCACGCTGGTCGAAATGACAGTGGTAGTGTCGGCGGTTACTGTTGGGGAATTTTATTATTCATTCTATTCGCAACGATTTCTGTTTTCGCGGCTCCGGATAAAATGGCGGCTCTCGGAATTTGGAAAGCGTATTTTATTGAACCGATTTTATTTTTTATTGTTTTCATTAATACGATTAAAACCAAGGAACATTTCAATTTGGTAATAAACGCGATTGCCGCATCAGCTTTACTCGTGGCTCTGCCCGCGATTTTTCAGAAGTTTACCGGTTTCGGATTTACAACCGTATCGTTTTTCAATGAAGCGACGAGGAGAGTGACTTCGTGGTATGGATTTCCGAATGCGGTTGGATTGTATCTGGCGCCGATTGTTGTTTTGTTTGCAGGATTGATAATTGTTGGCTGGATAAAGGGAAGCACAAAACTCGAAGCACAAAATCCGAATAAAATTACAAATTTAAAATTCAAATTTCAAAGTCAACTGGCAATTAAATTTAAAAGAGAAGATGCGAAGCAATTGATTTTTTGTTTTCTTGTTTTTTTATTAAGTTTATTGGCAATATATTACGCAAAATCAGAAGGCGCGCTGATTGGTTCGGCCGTAGGGATTGTTTTTTTGATTTTTGTTTTGACTGGCAAAAAAATACGATTAATGGCCGCGATTATTTTGATAATTATTATTACGAGCATAAGTCTGAACGCCGCGACCGCGAATTATTTCAAAAGTAAATTAACCTTGTCGGATTTATCAGGGCAAATTCGGCTTCAACAATGGAAAGAAACATGGACAATGTTAAAAAACGATAAAATATTGTTCGGCGCAGGACTGTCCGGTTATAAAACCGCAGTCGCGCCGTATCATCAGGCGGGGATTTGGCTGAATGACAAAAGCGATTTGAATTGGTTAAAAAAAATTCAAACTGACGAGAAGTTCAGGCAGTCCCATTGGCAGCCAACTGAAATTTATCAGTATCCGCATAATTTAATTTTGAATTTTTGGTCGGAGACAGGATTGTTCGGATTGTTGACCTTTGTCTTATTATTGAGTATATTTTTGATGGACTATTGGCGCGTGAAAGAGGTTGGAAACAAAAAAATGTATTTGGTTTTGATCGGCGTTATGATCACAATTCTGATTCACGGACTGGTTGATGTGCCGTATTTCAAAAATGATTTGAGTGTGTGGTGGTGGATGGTTTTTGGGATGGCGACTGTTATTGCTGGTCGCGACATAAACGAAAGTTAGAAAACAATATAAAATAATAACATGATCGCATTATTACTGATTACAATTGGAAATTTCTTTTCTGAAATCGCCACCTCCATCGGCAAGAGAGAAATTGAGAAAAAAGAGGAAAGCGTGTTTACCATGATTTTTCTCAATCTTATTTTTGCGGTTTTGATTTTAGGCGGGATTGCGATTTTCAGAGAAGGCTCGTTTGTTTTTTCATGGAATTCCTGGCCGACGTTTTCAGCGAGAGTGCTATTGGAATTGGCACTGTCGTATATTACGGTCATGGCCATTGTGAAATCGGACAGGAGCACGTTTGGGTTTTTGCGCACAGGCACGATTGTTTTCGTTTTTGTGATTGATTTTTTGTTGGGTAATTTTTTGGATTTTTGGGAGCTGATGGGAATTTCGGTAGTGGTGGTTGCGCTGTTGATAATCTTTTTGAACCATGGAATAAGCAAGAAAGGGCTGGGCTGGGTAGTTGCCAGTTCAATTATCGCCGCGGTGACGATTTCCTTGTATAAATATGACATTACCAATTACAATAGCGTGGTCGCCGAGCAGTTTTTGACGTTATTGATTATGGCTATTTACGCGTTTCTTATGGCGTATTTTGTGAACAAAGAAGACCCGATTCTATTTTTACGCAAGCCGATATTTTTGGTGGAATCGTTTTCCGCCGGGCTGGAAACTGCGATCGCCAGTTTCGCCTATCTGTTCGTTCCGGCTTCAGTCGGCACAGCCATGAGTCGCGCGGTGACGATCATGTGGTCGCTCATTTTCGGTAGAAAACTTTTCAAAGAGAAACACATTGTTTTGAAAATAGCAGTCTTTGCGGTTTTGCTGGTTGGGATTATTATGTTGGCGTTATAAGCACAAAGCTCGAAGCACAAAACTCAAATAAAATTTAAAATTCAAAATTTAAAATTAAAAGTTTGCTTGTTGGTTTTAATTTTTATATTTTATTATTTTAATTTTCATTTGGATTTAGGGTTTGGAATTTTGTGCTTAAATGTGGAAGGGTAGCCAAGTGGTTGACGGCGCCGCTCTCGAAAAGCGGTAAGGCAGAAATGTCTTCGCGAGTTCAAATCTCGCCCCTTCCGAATTAACGTTTTTTAGCGAATAAGAGATAAGAGGTAAAATTTTTATAACGAAATTAAATCAGACTATGAGGCTCAAACAGTTTTTACAGTTCGGAGTTTTCGGAGTCATTGTTGTTTTGGTGATGGTCGGTGTTTTTTATATATCAACCAACAAAACAACTCCGTCGATAATTTCTTTCGTTGAAAAGAAAATGGTTTCAGTAGTTAAAGAAAAGAAAATCGAGGCGGTGATAGTTTCTGTTGGTGATATTTTTATGCATGATAATAATTTGAGCGCCGCCTATGATCGTGAAACGAAAAAATATAATTTTGATTCAGTTTTTTCAGTGACCAATAATTATTTTAAAGAGGCTGATATCTCGACTGCTTGGCTCGGCGCAGTTTATAGTCCAACGGGACCATATTCCGGCTACCCTTTATTTAAATCTCCGATTGAACTTATTGATGCTCTACAAAACATCGGGCTGGATGTGGCTTTTCGAACCAATCATACCATGGACTTTGGGACAAAAGGACTAAATGTAACAACCCAGATTTTGAAAGATCACAAGATCAATCAAGTCGCAGCCTATAGTTCAGAAGAAGATAGCCGGAATATACATGTTTATCAAAAAGATGATTTGAAAATTGCTTTCTTGGGGTATGTTTATGGGATGAATGGTTTACCGATTCCAGAACCATGGATGATCAACCTGATTAATATGGAAAAAATAAAAGTTGACATTGTTAAAGCTAAAACCCAAGCTGATTTTGTGGTCGTAGCATTACATTTTGGCACTGAGTATGAGAGAAGTCCCAATAAATGGCAAGAAGAAACAGCTCAACAGGTTGCTGACTTTGGCGCGGACTTGATTATTGGTTCTCATCCGCATGTTATTCAACCAGCAGATAGGATAATTGCCAAGGACGGACGAAAAGTTTTCGTGGCTTATGGATTAGGAAATTTTTATTGTGGCCAAAGGGAACAATATACAGATGCCGGGATGATCCTTCGATATACAATCGAAAAAGTTGATGGCAAGGCAGCCTTAAAAGATGTTAGTTATGTCCCGACTTGGGTAGCGCAGTACAAGGAAAATGGAAAAACGCAGTTTAAAGTTTTACCAAGTAAGGAATATATAAAGTTGTACGATGAAAAACAAGCAGCATTTCTTTCGGTCGCGAATTACAATCGTTTAAAGCAAACATATCAAGAAACAGTGAAACACCTGGATAATCCCGTGATAGGATTTGTTGAGTACGAAAAATAAAATATTTATAATATTTTCATAACGAAATTAAATCAGCTTAACCTAAAATCTATGTTTTACACATGGCTAATCATCATCATCGCGGCAGTTCTGCTTGTTTGGGTCATTGCGGTTTTTAATTCATTGATCAAACAGCGCAACCGCACAAAAAACGCTTGGTCGGACATTGATGTCCAGCTGAAAAGACGTTATGATT
>JBBTXH010000106.1:0-5081 GCA_038062385.1 Patescibacteria group bacterium | reverse complement strand
AATTCTTGCCATAACGAAGCGGAATATCAAGAAGAAATTGTTTTAAAACCAGGCAATGCCAACAATTCCAGTTTTGATTTCAATGCCGGAGCTGATGATGAACTTTTTGAAGAAGCCAAGCAAACTGTTCTCACTGCCGGTAAAGCTTCGGCTTCACTCCTTCAGCGACGTTTGCGCGTCGGTTATGCTCGCGCCGCCAGACTCATTGATCTCATGGAAGAAGCCGGAATTGTCGGACAAGCTGATGGCGCTAAACCAAGAGATATATTAGTTGATAAAAATCAATCTTTCCCGAAAGCGCCGACTAATTTCGCACCGGCGAATGAGGATGAGTCCTTCGACGTGGCTCAGGATGACATTAATAAAGCTGGGGGTAACGAAGAAAATAAATTAGAAGAGCCTGAAAAAAAGGAAGCAGAAAAGATTGAAGACGAGGCTGATGATGATAATAATGACGCTGAAGAAAAAATTGTTGAAAACAACAAAGATGAAGAGGCTGATAAGCCGGAAACAATTTCAAAAATAAAACGAACAACCGAGGAAGACGAAATCTACTAGCGGCTACAAATTACTAATCGTACAAATGACACAAATTACAAATTGTACGAATATTACAAATGATTTAAGATAGATTTGTAATATTTGTATCATCTGTAATTTGTAACATACGTATTGATTTGTAATTTGTAGCCATCCTATGACCGGTTTTATCACCAAAAAAATTGATTGCATCCAGACGCTCGGCGAGAAACTGCAAAAGCATCGGCACGAAAAAGGTTTATCCCTTGAAAAAGCTGCCCGCGCCATCAATACCAATGTCATTTATTTGAAATTATTTGAACGAAACGATTATCAAAAACTGCCGGCCGATATCTATGCCATCAATATTCTCAAACATTATTCAAATCTGCTCAATCTGAATCCGGCGACGGTCATTGACCTTTTTAAAAAAGAGAAAACGCTTTTTCTAAAAACACGAAAAAAACCGACTTTGCAAGCACTAACTAATTTTCAAAAACTGCTCAACAAATTTCTGAATCCGAAAACTCTGAAATACTTTATTATTCTGCTCCTGCTGGCGGCTGTTTTCTCTTATATCGGCAAAGCGATCAATAAAATCGTTTCCCCACCTCTGCTGGTGGTCAATCAACCAGCTGAAAATTTAATTACCTTGGAAAATCAAATTACCATACAGGGCTATTCTGAAAAAGAAGTGTCTCTGAAAATCAATGATCGGCCGTTACTGTCAGACAAGCAAGGCGGCTTTAACCTCACCATTGATTTGCAAAAAGGATTAAATATCATTAAAATATCAGCGCAGAAGAAACACAGCAAAGAACAAGTCGTTTACCGAAAAATCATTGTTTCGGAAACTCCAATAGAATTAACTGACAAATAACCTTTCCTTCGAAAAAAACCATGCTTGATTTTTGAAGGCGTCTTATGACAAAAAAAGAATTAAACCCGGAAGCTGAACAAAAACTAAAAGCCGAAAACGACGCGGTCTCGCAAATCAAAGAAAGATTTGGCGATGGCGCGATCATGCGACTCGGCGAGGCCACTGCTTTGAACGTTGAAGCGATTCCGACCGGCAGCATCTCCCTTGATATCGCGCTCGGAGTGGGCGGTGTGCCGCGCGGCAGAATTATCGAAATTTTCGGTCCTGAATCATCCGGCAAAACCACCCTGGCGCAACACATCATCGCTGAGGTCCAAAAAAGAGACGGCACGGCCGCCTTTATTGACGCTGAACACGCGCTTGATCCTGATTACGCGAAAAAAATCGGCATCAATATCAATGAAATGTTGATTTCCCAGCCGGACACTGGCGAACAAGCCTTGGAAATCGTAGAAACCTTGGTTCGATCAAACGCCATTGACATTATCGTTATAGATTCAGTCGCCGCGCTCACGCCAAAAGCTGAAATTGAAGGCGAAATGGGCGATTCACACATGGGTCTCCAAGCGCGCCTGATGAGCCAAGCGCTAAGAAAATTGGCAGCGATCGTCGCCAAAACGAAAACAACGGTAATTTTTATCAATCAAACAAGACAAAAAATCGGCGTCTTCTTCGGCAACCCTGAAACCACCACCGGCGGAACAGCGCTGAAATTTTACAGCTCGGTCAGAATTGAAATTAGGCGTGCGGCCCAAATAAAAAAAGGCGAACAAACCATTGGCAATCGCGTCAAAGTCAAAGTGGTGAAAAACAAAGTGGCGGCTCCGTTTCAAACGTGCGAGTTTGATATCATGTACAATGAAGGCATCTCTGTTTCAGGCGATGTCATTGACTGCGGACTACTGTACAATATAATTGAAAAAGCCGGTAACTCCTATAACTACGGCGAAGAAAAACTGGGCGTTGGCCGCGAAACCGCCAAACAATACATCAGAGAAAATCCGAAATTGCTGGAAAAAATAAAAAAGGAATTGTGGACGAAAGTTTTGGAAAAACGAGCTCTTGAACAATGAAGCATATAAGCAAAAAAAACATAAACTGGAAATTTTAAATAAAAAATCAGACCTTGCTTCAAACAATGATCTGATTTTTTTGTTTTATTGTTTCTATGTTTTTTTGCTTATATGCTTAAATGCCTTAACTCGCCACCCTTTCCACGTATTCCCCTGTTTCCGTATTGATGCGAATAACATCACCTTCTTTGATGAACAGCGGCGCATTGACCTGATAACCGGTTTCCACGGTCACGGTTTTGGTCGCTGTGCCGGCAGTATCGCCTTTGATTCCCGGAGGCGCGCTGGTAACTTTGAGTTCAATTTTTGCGGGCAATTGTACGGCTACCGGATGACCTTCAAAATTTAAAACAGAAACTTCAGTTCCATCCTTCAAAAAACTTATTCCTTCACCCACGTTTTCCTTTGATAAACTGAACTGTTCAAATGACTCGCTGTTCATAAAATTGGCCTCATTTCCTTCAATGTACAAAAATGAAGCGTGTCCGCGTTCAAGATCAGCTTCTTCGGCTTTTTCACCGGAAGTGAATGTTTTTTCCAGCACAGAGCCGTCAACTAAATTTTTTAATTTTGTTTTTAAATTCGCTCGGCGTTGCGCGGTTCTGAAATGCAAAGCGTAAACAACCAAATATGGTTGCTCGTTTACTTTCAAAACCTTGCCCAGGCGGATTGTTGAGATATCCAACATATGGAAGTATGAGAATGGGAAAAGTAAGCACAAAGCACTAAATCCAAAACTCAAATAAAATTCAAAATAAACTAATTTAATACGATTACCATACCCCCGCGTCCCTCTTGTCCCCCCTCATCCCCCGTATTAACCAAATTACTTGTTAACAAACGGTAAAACCGCCATGATGCGCGCGCGTTTGATCGCTTGAGCGAACTTGCGCTGATGTTTCGCGCAGAAATGAGTGCGCCGAGTCGGCATGATTTTCGCGTATGAAGAAATGAACTTGCGCAATAATTGACCGTCTTTATAATCCGGCTCGCGCAATCCATTAACGCAAAAATAACAACGTTTATCTCTGTCGTCTTTTTTGTCTCGATTGTCTCGATTATTTGTTCGAAGCATATTGAAATTATTCTAATTGATCTAATTTACCTAATTATTCTAAATAATACCGAAGACCTAAATCCCAGACATTAAGACATATTTAGTCATTGCGGTTTGGGTGTTTTATTTAGGTCAATTAGAGTAATTAGAATAATTAAAATAATTATTAATTAAAACGGAATGTTCTCCACTTTTATTTCATCGTCAGCTGAGCCGCTTTGCACCGGAATTTCAGTTACTGGCGCGGTTGGCATAAATGAGTCGGCTGAAGGTTGATTAGAACTAGAAACTGTTGCTGAGCGTCCGGCGCTGTCAGCCCGATCAAGCATGATCATGTTGTCAGCCACAATTTCAGTTCGATAGCGTTTAACGCCATCTTGACCTTCCCAATCGCGAGTCTGCAACCGTCCTTCAATATAAACCTTACCGCCTTTTTTTAAATACTGCTGACAAATATCAGCCAACTTTCTCCAGGCAACAATGTTGTGGTATTCAACTTTTTCCTGGCGTTGGCCGCTTTGGTCAACCCAAACGAAATTAGTGGCTAAACTGAAACTGCAAACCGAGGTGCCTTGCGGCGTGGTGCGGCTCTCCGGATCCCGAGTAAGTCGGCCGATAATCATGGCGCGGTTTAAATCCATATGATTTTTAGTTAATAATGGTTATGTTTTTCTTTTAATGCTTTAAGCACAAAACTCAAAACTCTAAGCACCAGCCTTCGCTAAGGCTACGGCTGGCGAGCAAAATCCAAATGAAATCCAAATATCAAAATTCAAAAATAAACTAATTTAATCCCTTCCCGTCCAAACCGATTTGTAAATTTGTAGTGATTTGTAATTTGTAGCCGTTAAATTATCTCTTCAGTCAATAATTCATCCAACTTCTTGTCCAGTTCTTCCAAAGTAACTTTTTTCTGCTCCTTTTTCGCGCTCTTGGCTTCATCGGCAGTGGTTTCTTCGACTTTCTTCAATCCGGTTTTGCGCGCGTCTTCGGCTTTTGAAAGTTCCCGCTCTTTGACGTGGCGAAGTCCGGCTTGAATTTTTTCTTCGCGTTGTTTTTCAACGTCGCTCTTAATTCTTTTCTTGATAATCAGGTGACGCAAAACTTCCGGTAAATTTTTCAATTCAGCGTCCAGTTTATTTCTGTCTTCTCCGTTCATATCAAATTCAACCACGACATAAGTGCCTTGGTGGACTTGATTGATTGGATACGCGAGGCGTTGTTTGCCGAGATCTTGTTCGCTCGTCGCGATTCCCTTGTTTTTCTTGATCAGACCGTTAACAACCTCTTTGGCCTTCTGCAGTTCATCTTCCAAATACTTGATTGGAATAATGTAACACAGTTCGTAGTGTTGATTCATAATTTATGACATTCTGTAATCTCGGGCGATAGAAGAGCGCCCAAGATCAATGGTCTTTGCGCAGAACGTCTGTAATTTGTTAAACTGCTGTCAGCTTAACACAATGAAAAAGTTTTGGCAAGCCCCGTGATTGCTTGTGTCAACGGGAAGTTAAAATGTCATACTTCCAGGGATTTAAAAATGTCATACCTT
>JBBTXH010000105.1:0-15950 GCA_038062385.1 Patescibacteria group bacterium | reverse complement strand
TAATACCTCTTCTTTTACTCCAAAAGGTAACCCTAATTGCTGCAATTGTAACATTGTTTGTCAAGGTTGCAGTAATTTACGATTGCTTCTTTTTCTGTTAAGATGTTCTTGTTGTCACGATTATCTCAATAATCCCAAACATCACAATTTTCTCAACTTTCTCAATAATCCCAAATTTCCCAATTTTCCCCATTTATCCCCTTTAACCCTTTTCCCATTCTCGCCAATCTTTCTTATCTTTCTAATCCTTCTCATCCTACAAATCTTAATAATCCCAGTTAGCATTATGTGTCTAACCATTCCGGCTGAAGTAATCAAAATCCAAGGAAATAAAGCCACGATCAAGAGTGATCGCGAAATCAAAGAAATAAATATTGCTTTTGATGTTAATTTAAAAGTCAACGATTGGGTTTTGTATATTTCTGATATTATTGTTAAAAAAATTCCGGCTGATGAAGCGAGGGAAATTATTGATTTGCTGAAAACAAGGCCGCAAGTTTCACGAGAAAATTTATCGCAGGAATTTCAGGACATAATAAAAAAATCCAAGACTAAAGAGTTGTCTTTAGCGGATATTGTATATTTGCTGAATGCGAGCGGCGCGGAAAAGGAAGTTTTATGCCAAGAAGCAGATTTCACGCGCCGCGCCACGCTCAAGGAATTTATCTGCATTCATGGCGTGATTGAATTTTCCAGTTATTGCCGCTGTGATTGTTCGTATTGCGGACTGAACGCAAGCAACGCAGCGGCCCGGCGTTATCGTTTCACGCCGGATGAAATTATCGCCAATGTTTTACAGGCGGTTAATGCTGGTTACAAACTGTTAGTTTTGCAGTCAGGCGAAGATGCCTATTATACCGATGAAATGTTGGAGAAAATAATTAAGGAAATAAAACGCCAAGCGCAAGTTTTTATTTTTCTTAGCATCGGCGAACGCGGCTATGACAGTTATAAACGATTGAAAGAAGCCGGCGCATCCGGCGCGCTGTTAAGATTTGAAACAACCAATGAAAATTTATTCAAAAAGATTCATGCAACCGGAAAAGATTTCAAAAATCGATTTGAACATTTGAAGTTTTTGAAAGAGCTCGGATATTATGTGGCCAGCGGACCGATCATTGGTTTGCCTGGTCAAACCGTTCAAGATTTGGCCGCTGATTTATTATTTATCAAACAAAATAAGATTCCCATGATTTCAATGGGACCGTTCATTCCTTGTCCGGGAACGAAATTTGAAAATGAAAAAAACGGAACCGTTGAATTAACCTTGAAAATGATCGCCGTCGCCAGATTGATGATGCCGACCAGCCGCATTCCTTGCACAACCGCTTTTGAGACTTTGTTTGATTCGCCGAATGAAGCGAGAAGTGTAGCTTTGACCGGCGGCGCGAACGCGCTGATGTTTATTTTGACTGATAAAAAATATCGCGCCGACTACAAAATTTATCCCGGACGTGAAATTGTTTTAAACGAACTTTGGGAGAAGTTTGGATTATGGAGAAATGACGAGAGTTTCAGGATGTTGAGCGAACGTATAAACGAAAGAACGTAAGAACGTAAGAACGTATGAACAACGCAATAGAAAAAATAATTAACGAAGAAAGGTTTACAAAAATAATTTCCGAAAATACTAATCCAACATCGGAACAGATTGATTTTGTTTTGAAAAAAGCATTGCAGAAAAAAGGTTTGTCGTTGGAAGACGTCAGCGTTTTAATTAATATTGATAATCGAGAAGCGTTGGAAAAATTATATAACGCCGCCGGCCAGGTTAAACAAGAAATTTATGGTGAACGCTTAGTTTTGTTTGCGCCATTATACATTTCCAGCTATTGCGTGAATGATTGCGTTTATTGCGGTTTTCATTGTCGCAACAAAGCAGAACGGAGAAAACTTACTTCTCGGGAAATTGAAGAGCAGGTAAAAGAGATTGAAGACATGGGGCATAAACGAATTTTGCTGGAATGCGGCGAGGATGAACGAAATAGCCCGATTGATTTTGTGGTTGACGCGATTGAAACGATTTATAAAACAAAAAGCAAACGCGGCGAAATCAGGAGAGTGAATGTGAATATCGCGGCCACTACGATTGAAAATTATAAAAAATTAAAAAATTGCGGTATTGGCACATATCAACTTTTTCAGGAAACTTATCACCGGCCGACTTATGAAAAAATTCACCGAGGACCAAAGGCTGATTTTGAGAGGCAGCTCTTTGCGCATGATCAGGCGTTTGCGGCTGGAATTGATGATCTGGGGCTTGGGGTTTTATTCGGACTTTATGATTGGAAATTTGAAATATTGGCTTTGCTCTCGCACGCAGAGTACATGGAAAAAACATTTGGCGTTGGACCGCACACGATTTCAGTGCCGCGTTTTCAACCGGCTCCGACCGTTGATTTAAAATTGGAATATCAAGTAAGCGAAGAAGAATTGTTGAAAATAATTGCGATTTTGCGATTAGCGGTTCCATACACCGGACTCATTATTTCCACGCGCGAACGGCCGGGGATTCGCGCTAAAGCGTTTCAAATCGGCATTTCCCAAACCAGCGCCGGTTCTCACACCGAAGTCGGCGGTTATGGAAATAAAAATGAACATTTGATCAAACAATTTGAGGTGAGCGATGATCGGTCATCACAAGAAATAATAAAAAGTATTTTGGAGCAAGGCTTATTGCCGTCATTTTGCACTGCCTGCTATCGGTTGGGCAGAACCGGAGAAAAGTTTATGGAGCTGGCCAAGCCGGGAGAGATTCATAATTTTTGTTTACCTAATGCGATTTTGACATTCAAAGAATATTTAGAGGATTATGCGTCGCCGGAAGTGAAAATGATGGGTGAAAAAATTATTGAGCGAGAGTCGGCTCGAATTACCGACCAAAATTTAATTCAAGAAGCCGAGAGACGTTTGGAGCGGATTGAACGAGGCGAGCGAGATTTGTATTTTTAACGATTTTGACAGGCATAGTGGTAAAAGGCGGGTGATTGACAAAAAATGAAAATTTTTTCATAATATTGACGCACATTGTGGTCACAGGGCTTGCCCTGAACCCGAATGTGAAACAATGAGTGGTTCAGGGGATATGGCGGAATTGGTAGACGCGCTAGCTTCAGGAGCTAGTCATAGCAATATGGTGAGAGTTCAAATCTCTCTATCCCCACCAGCTTAAATAAGTATGTTAAATTTGTTGCGAGGCAAGGGAACGTATGGGCTCTGATTTTAAGAGTTCCCTCCGGATTGCGATCCAAGGATATCCGCATTCATTGAAAATTTTTTTTTCAGGCTCTAAACTAGCAATAAATGAATGAAAAGTGTCAGATATTCTTTAAAAGTTTCCACAGTTCTTTCTCAAGAATATCATATTCTTTGTTCCACCGCATTATGTTTATTGATTATCCTCATCAAAATAAGATTTTAGACAGCAAGTATGTCTTTATTATCAAATCTTTGGCAGATATATCAACACTGCAAAAAGAATTTTTAGTTTTAAATTTTCTACGTAAATATTCATTTGTGCCAAGTGTTCACGACTTAAAAGGCAATAGTTTCTTTGAGGAGAGGTTGGTGGGTTAGAGGAATTATAAAGGATAGAGAAAATGCGGATTTGGCTTCAGGCCACGGTCAGATTATGGATTTTTTAAGAGATGAAGAAGTGGTTAAAACGTTAAACGAAGCGTTTACTGCTTTTGGCAAATTTTTACCTAAACAATTATTTTTAACACTGGATACCGGCAATAAAAACCCAAAAGAGATTGGGGCGGAAGTTCTCCAATTCATTAACAGTCAACCAGATAATGTTTTAGATGATGTTCCTGATTTTATGAAATACGCTCAAGATTTAATAAAAAATATATAAATATTTATTTAAGAATGATTAAATACCGCCGTTCTATTGCTGTAGACGCACTGCCTGAATACCATAATACCAACGATTCGTTGTGTTCCTATTTACATCAGCAAGAATCGCACATTTATCCGCTTGAATGTCCAAACAAAAGTATCTTATTATTTTTTTCAATTTGTATTTACTAATTTTAGCTGTACCTAGCATACAAATGGTATTATATCATGATGTGTGCTAGTTTAGAGCCATTAGAAATATCGCAAGGAACACGGGGTTTACCCCGAAGTCTTGCGAAGCAGCAAGCAGTTAGCGGGTTTATCCGAAACTCTTGCGCGCAAGTAGTTTCGGGGCGTAGCTCAGTTGGTCTAGAGCGCTGGGCTGGGGGTCCAGAGATCGTGAGTTCAAATCTCACCACCCCGATTTTTATTTATTATGGCATTACATCCAGCAGAAAAATCAACATCGTCAAAGCTAAAAGAGAAAAAAGAAATGACTCCTAATTTGGACTTGATAGAGAAAGTTTTGTCGTTGATTGAAAAGACGCAGATTGATCCGAGTGGCTTGTCTGCGGACGAGCTTAATAAACAACAACGAGAATTATCGCACCGAAAAAAAGATGCTCAAGAATTGATTGACGACGTTTTGACTCACACAAGAAATTATTCAGAGAGGGTTCTGCAAATGGTTAATTTCACTGATTCGCCAAATCGATATCGGATGGAAGATTGGGAGTATAAAGAAAAAATGACCGAATTTGATCAGCGGCGACGCGCCAGTCATAATGCTTTGATTGATTCAATTGCTATTGCTGTTAGATATGTCAGATCGAATTTTGGTAAATTGTCCGACGAAGAATTGGAGGGATTTGAAAATGATTTGAGACGGCGGAAGAAATCGGTTTTGGCGTCAGAACGAGTTGCGTTTCCGAACAATATTATTTTTCCTGAATCAATGAATATAAACGATCGTTATCAGATTGCTGATTGGGCGGAAAAATTGGCCCAAGAAAGTAAACTACGCGACTTGGCGAAAGAATAAGAAAAGCAGTTCCGTTTGACGGGACTGCTTATTTGTTTTTCTTGAATTCGTTATGCAGCAACGAGAGACAGAGATTCCAGACAGCAATTCGGAGTTCAGCGGTCGGCACATTGGGACAATTCGCTCCCTGCAGTTCATTCAACAAATCTTGAATTTTTTCCTCGCACTGATCAGCTTCAATAAATTTTTTAAGAAGTTTTTTTGCGCCTTTTTCTTGCAAGTCGTAAAAAATTTTCCTGACCAGTACTTCCGCTCTTTCATCCCGGCCGATTATTTCTTGCAATGTTGAGATATCCAATTTACACCTCCTTTCTTAAGGATATTGTATCTTAGTACATTATTAAGCGGTCGTCAAGGTTAAGGATTGATAACAAGATTCAAGAGTAAATGCCCATGGTAAGAGTTTACTAATTTTAGCCAAAACAAATTATTACATCAGACTGCTTAAATTTCGATCCATTGACAAAAAATTATTTTGGCATTAAGATGTCGAATCAGCGTAAAATGGTTCTTTGACATAAGGTTCTCAAATGGTTGGGAGAGGAGGTTCTACATGACAGTAAAAGAAGTTAAAGCAAACTTACAGGCACGATTCTTTACGTTGCCGCATAAGTCTTTATCTAGAGTAATGCCAAGGTACGGCATTGTTCAAGTTAAAACTGAAGCGCTGACTATACCCAAACTTGAGACAATGTTTACAGAGAAAGATTTTGGTCTTATGTGCGACTCGCCTGCATTTCTCGATTTTGCGCTTTATGCCGTTTGGAAATATAGTAATGAATATTATTGGGACGGTTATGTTATTGATGCTCGCACGGCATATACTTGCGGAACACATGATTTTGAAGGGACAAGAAAATTGTTTTCGCAATTTTGGTTAGAGACCAAGCGGAATACTCTTGCGTTTTTAGAAGCATATTAATGTGCGTGATGCTTAATTGTACCAACACAACGGAGGAGGATGAATGAAGTTTCTGATTGTGCTCGTTGCCTTCATTTCTTGTTTAGTCCTGAGTTGTAAACTCACGGATGTCACTGACGATAGAGCGGTCTCTGCTCAAACAATTGAAACCAAAACAATAGAAACTTCGGTTGTTGTTGTGGCGTTTGATAATGATTGGAAGCCAAAGATGTGTTGGAAGAAGTTGGATGGTTGGAATATTTCCGAGCAAGGTGGGGGAATTTATATGTACGAGTGGTCGGGAGGAAAGTATAAAAGTTTTTTTGTCAACGGAAACGTTATGTGGGTGATCGGCCTTCCTTTAGGGGAGGCGGCAGAAGCCCTCGGTATCAATTCGACTTTTTGTGTCGGCGGCAGGTACGTCGAAAAGTAAAACAAAACAGCTTGATTCAAAATCAAGCTGTTTTTATTTTGAATTGATTTTATTCATGTCTCAACGCTTCAATCGGATTTTTTTTGGCAGCTTGTCGCGCAGGATAAAGACCGAAGAGCAAGCCAATCAGTCCGGAAATACTCACGGCCAGGAATAACCCCAACCAAGAAATAGTGAAGTTCCATTGAAACCCAAGAGCGCCCGCAACAATTGAAACTATCCAGGAAAGAAAAACACCAAGGATTATGCCGGCAATTCCGCCGGCCAAAGTTATCATGATGGCTTCAGCCAGAAATTGCCAGAGAATGATGGATTGTTTGGCGCCGAGCGCTTTGCGCAAACCGATTTCCGAAGTTCTTTCAATGACCGAGACGTACATGATGTTCATAATGCCCACGCCCCCCACAATCAAGGAAATTGAACCGAGAGCAATGAGCAGGATTTGCATGCCGGCCAATACTTTGTTCATCATGTCCATCATTTGATCCATGGTAATAACCGCAAAGTCGTCTTTGTCCGGATCAGTGATTTTATGTTGCGTACGCATGATTTCCGTAATATCTTTGGCGGTTTGATCGCCTTGATTTTTATCAATCATTTGCGCGAAAATAAAAGTCACGTAATCAATGCCGAGCAATCTTTTTTGTAATGTTTTGATAGGCATGAAAATCATGTTATCCATATCCATGCCAAAAGAGGCGCCTTTTTCTTTTAGGGTGCCAATGACTTTGAATTTTTCATTGCCGATTCTGATTGATTCATTGATTGAATCGCTTTCTCCGAAAAGTTTGGTTTTCATTTTTGAGCCGAGCACCGCCACTTGAGAGAGGGAAGCGTTTTCTTGTTCGGAAAAAAAGCGTCCTTGATCAACCTCGCCGGTATCAATATCAATGAATGCTGCGTTCGTGCCGAACAGCAGGGCTTTTTTTATTTCATTGTCATAAGTCGCGATTTTTTGTCCCATGGCGCCGGAGTAAAAACTGCTGATATTGGGTAGAGCACTGATTGCTTTCGCATCTTTTTCTTTTAAAGTTGTAATGATTGATCCGCCGATTGCGCTGAACGCATTTTCCGTTGAAGTTTGTTTTGTTTGCGGTGTTTTCACTTCGATCTCAATAAAATTCGAACCAAAAGATTGCAGTTCGCCTCGTTTTTCGTTTGACAATAAACAAAAGAACCTACGCATAGGTTCTTTTTTCGTAATAAAAATTTACGCTTTTACCAAATTTTTAATGCACTTAACGCACAAGAGCAGTCGCTTCCCGGCAACTTTTTTCGGTTGCAAATTCGGATATTGCCAATATTTCGTGGCAACGTGCGAATGACTTCGGCTGGTTGTTTTCTTCGGCCCGCGGCCGCAGTGATCGCAGATGCGTGACATAGGATTATTAGAAAAATTAGGATTAGTAAGATTTGGAGGATTAGAAGGACGAGTAGGATGTGGCGGTAGCATTGTAGATTGCGCGATTGTTTTAACTCGTCTTGCTTGTTTTACTTGTCTTGCTTATCTCGCTTCGTCGCAATGGCTTTATGATAGCAGATATGTTATATTTAATCAAGACCATGTTTTAGGATTAGTAGGATAAGGAAGATTGGTAGGATTAGAAAGATTGTTTGAAGGTCAAATTATTTTTAGCAAATCCTCCTCCTTCTCCTTATCCTTCTAATCCTCCTCATCATCCTAATCATCCTAATCCAACAATATGTCATCAACCATTGCTTTCATCGTCGGCGTTCCGGCCATTCTCATCGCCATTGTTGTCCATGAATTTTGTCATGGCCTGGCCGCCTATTTACTTGGCGATAACACGGCTAAAGACGCCGGACGATTAACTTTGAATCCGATTCCGCACATTGATTTGTGGGGTACGATTATAATTCCGCTCATTATGTTGGTGACAAGCGGCGCTGCTTTCGGCTGGGCGAAACCGGTTCCGTTCAATCCGTATAATTTGAAATATCAGCGTTTTGGACCGGCTCTTGTGGCCATGGCCGGACCATTTTCCAATCTTATTATTGCGATTATCAGTTTTATTGCTTTCAAAGCGCTCACTCCGAATTTGGATCAGAACACAAATTTATTAATGATTTTTCTGATCAATTTACTCGTATTGAATTTGTTTCTGATGATTTTCAATTTGATTCCGATTCCGCCGCTTGATGGTTCGAAAGTTTTGTTCGCGATCTTTGCAGATGCCAGGTATGTTAACTTCCGCGATTTACTTGAACGTCAGGGGCCGATTATTCTATTAGTATTGATTGTTTTTGATAATTTTTTGAATCTTGGGATTTTTAATTTTATTTTTAAGGCAGTTTTTAATTTGTTAAATGGAATTTTATAAAGAAAAACTCGCGATTTGATAACCGTGAGTTTTTTGTTTGAGAAACAAATAATTTTTCATCTTGTTCTGTTAATACGAGCGTGATCGATTTCGCGTAATTTCAAGAATGCTTCAAATTTATCAGCCACCAGATATACTATTATCACATCAGCCGGGCTGTAATGATCACGGAATACAATACTTTTTGAAAGATGAGGATATCCGTGATTAGTACCATCATAAAGATACAGTTTGAGTTGGCCAATAGCTGTTTTACCAATATGGAACATTGACAACCCGGACTCTCGATTCCATGGACTGCTTTGCGACAAGTGCTTTGCCCAGATTTGATCTATGTTTGGATCTGCCCACAAAAGAAATTGTTCGAGCAGGTCGGTAATGAAATTCTTGTAATCCGCTCCGGTAAGTGTTGACTTTATTTGAAAAGAAACATAGCTGTCGCGATTGTCTTCCATTTTTTCCTCCTTTGCTTGGGTAGGTTAAGGAACAGCACGACGTGTAATTATAGAATCAATCTTAAAGGTTGTCAAGTAGGGTACTTCAAGGCAATAGTACAAGTATTATTTATCTTTTGGTTTTTTCCCATTTATCCTTTTTAGCCCTTTAACTCTTTTTTAGCCATATCTCAATTTTCCCAATCATCTCAATCATCCCAATCATCCTTGTGCTTGTCTAAATAACTCTTGACTGTGGTAAATTCGTGTGCTATCCTGTAGTCAATTCAATTAAGCAATTAAGCAAAGAAGCAATAAAGCAATGGAACAAAGAAACACTGGCTAGAATGTTTTTGTGGGGAATATGAAAATATAAAAGTAATAAACTCAAGTTAATCAGTAAATCATGTAACAAATCAGTAGATCACGTATTATTTTACTCCTCGCGTGATCTGTAATATTTAATAATAATCAAACGAAGATATGCCAACGATCAATCAATTGATGAAAAGCGGAAGAAAAAGCTCTAAAACAAAATCAAAGACACCTTCTTTGCTGACGGTTTTTAATACCATCAGGAGACGACGTAAGGGATTGCCAAAGGGTTCACCGTTCAAGCGCGGTGTTTGTTTGAAAGTAACCACAACCACTCCGAAAAAACCAAACTCTGCGTTGCGTAAGATTGCTCGCGTCAGACTTTCCAATGGGCAAGAAGTAACTGCTTATATTCCGGGTGAAGGACACAATTTGCAAGAACACTCGATCGTCATGATTCGCGGCGGCAGGGTAAAAGATTTGCCGGGCGTGCGCTATCACATTGTGCGCGGCGTTTACGATACTCAAGGAGTGGAGGGCAGAAAACAAGGCCGCTCGCTCTATGGCGCCAAAGCCGGAAAGAAATAATTAACACGCTTAATATTTCAAAATTTAAATTTTTTTTATTCACCTTCCTTTCCTAAACAATCACAATTATCCCAAATTTCCCAAACATCACAACAATCCTAATCATCCTATAACTAATCGGGAGTAATCTTTTCCAAGGCAGGCCTCGGAAACAGGTGAATATTACCGATTGAAAAAATATGCGCGGAAAAGCAGCAGTTAAAAGAAAACTTAAGCCAGATACTCGGTACGCGAGCACAGTGCTCACAAAGTTTATAAATTATTTAATGCAGGACGGAAAAAAATCAACTGCTGAGCAGGTGATTTATGGTTGCTTCGATGAACTCGATCGCCGCATTGCTTCAGGAAAAATTAAAAAAGAAGAATATCCGAACGCTTTGAGCGCCTTTGATCAAGCGTTGAAAAACATTACTCCGCAAATGGAAGTGCGCGGCAAGAGAATCGGCGGCGGTAATTATCAAGTGCCATATCCGGTGCGCGGAGAACGAAAATATTTTTTGTGCATGCATTGGTTAATAAACGCGGCTCTCGCCAAGAAAGGCAAACCAATGGCCATTAAATTGGCTGATGAAATCGTTGGCGCTTTGAATAATGAAGGCGACGCCATCAAAAAGAAAATTGACGTTCATCGCATGGCTGACGCTAATAGAGCGTTTGCTCATTTTGCTAGATATTAATTTAAGGATGATTAGGAGGTTTGGGATGATTAAGAAATTTAGGATACAGATATAATGCATTAAAGATTATCCTAAACATCCTACCAATCCTACTAATCTTAATAATCCCAATTCGTAGCCTTATGCCTCGACAATATTCACTTGAAAAAACCAGAAACATCGGTATTATCGCTCACATTGACGCCGGGAAAACAACTGTTTCCGAGCGTGTTTTGTTTTACACCGGCAAGAAACATAAAATCGGCGAAGTGCATGAAGGCGCGGCGGAGATGGATTGGATGGAGCAGGAAAAAGAGCGCGGCATCACCATTACTTCCGCGGCCACGACATGCTTTTGGAAAGATTGCCGCATCAATTTGATTGACACTCCGGGACATATTGATTTCACGGTTGAAGTCAAGCGCTCATTGCGCGTTCTCGATGGCGCGGTGGTTATTTTTGATGGCGTGGCCGGCGTTGAGCCGCAGTCAGAAACAAATTGGCGTTATGCTGATGAATACGGCGTGCCCAGACTTTGTTTTATTAACAAGATGGATCGAATGGGCGCTGATTTTTATAATGACTTGGCGTCTATTCATGAACGTCTGACGAAGAACGCTTATCCGATTCAATTGCCGATCGGCGCGGCTGAAACATTCAAAGGATTGATTGATCTCATTGAACGTAAAGCTTATTTTTACGAAGATGATCTGGGCATGAAGGTAAATATCATTGATATTCCGGAGGACATGAAAAAGCAAGCCGAGGAATATCGCGCCAAATTGGTTGAGGCGATCGTTGAACATGATGAAAAATTAATGGACAAATATTTGGCCGGGGAAGACATCGGTCAAGAAGATTTGATCAGAGTTTTACGCGTAGCGGTAATAAAAAACGCGGTGATCCCTGTTATGGTCGGCAGCGCGCTCAAAAATAAAGGCGTGCAAAAAATGCTGGACGCCGTGGTTGCGTATTTACCATCGCCTCTTGATCGGCCGGCGGTCAATGCCATTGATCCGAACAATGAAGAACAAACTATTTTAATTGAACCAAGAGACGACGCGCCGTTCACCGGATTGGCTTTCAAAATCGCCACTGATCCGTTTGTCGGCAAACTTTGTTTTGTGCGCGTTTACTCCGGTGTACTCAATGCCGGGTCATATATTTTAAATACTACTACCGGTAATAGAGAAAGAATCGGACGCTTGGTCAGAATGCACGCCAATCATCGTGAAGAAGTGGAAGATGCTTATTCCGGTGAAATTGTGGCTGTTATTGGTTTAAAAAATACGTTTACCGGACATACTTTGTGCGATGAATCTCGGCCGGTGGTGCTGGAAAATATTGTTTTTCCCGAGCCGGTTATTTCCGTGGCCATTGAACCGAAAACAAAACAAGATCAAGAAAAAATGGGCATGGCTATGCAAAAATTGGCTGAAGAAGATCCGACTTTCAGAATTCGCACTGACGAAGAAACCGCTCAAACCATTATTTCCGGCATGGGTGAATTGCACCTTGATATTATCGTTGACCGCATGAAGAGAGAGTTTCATGTTGAGGCCAATATCGGCCAGCCGCAAGTAGCGTATAAAGAAACAATTAAAAAAACAGCTGAAGCTGAAGGAAAATATATTAAACAATCCGGTGGCCGCGGACAATACGGACATTGCTGGCTCAGGATTTCACCTCGCGAACGCGGAGCCGGATTTGAATTCCTTGATGAGACCAAGGGCGGTTCTATTCCGCGCGAATATATTTCACCGATTGAAAAAGGCGTGAAAGAAGCCATGGATCGCGGCGTACTCGCCGGCTATCCTTTGATTGACGCGGAAATCGCGGTGTTTGACGGCAGTTATCATGAAGTGGATTCATCCGAGGCGGCTTTTAAAATCGCCGGTTCAATGGCTTTTCAAGAAGCAGCTCGTAAAGCTGGTGTCATTCTGCTCGAACCGATTATGAAAGTGGAAGTGGTTATGCCGGAAAAATATTTGGGTGACGTGGTTGGTGATTTGAACTCAAAGCGCGCGCAAATAAATGAAATGAGAGATCGACTTGGCGCCAAAGTGATTGACGCGTTTGTACCGCTCGCTGAAATGTTCGGTTATGCCACACAGCTCCGTTCAATGACTCAAGGCCGCGGCAGTTATTCCATGGAATTCCATCGTTATTCTGAAACACCGGGGAGCGTGGTTGAAAAAATCGTTACGGCGCGAAAAGGCGGAAAGTAATTTGCGTTGGGATGGTTGGGAAAATTGAGAAATTTGAGAAGGTTGGGATAAATTATCTTAATTTATGAATCAAGGTTGGCAAAAGATATTTGATCTGATGAAAAGGACGCAAGAACGTTGCTTCGTGCTTGATAATGAAAGTCAGGAGGTTTATGCGATTTTAAAGTTGGCTGATTATGAAAAATTGATTGACCGAAAAGAGGAAGTGGTGGATTTGACAGAAGACGAATTACTCGATAGAATAAACTGCGACATTGCTATGTGGCAAGCGAACCAGAATGAGGATGAGGGAGAGGATGGGGATGAGGGAGAGGATGGGGATGAGGGTAATGGTGGCGCGAAAAAAGAAAACAAAGAAGAAGAGTTTTATCTTGAACCTGTGGAAACATCGAGTTGAATTTGAAATTTTGATTTTAACATTTGGATTTTATTTGAGTTTTGTGTTTTGAATTTTGAGTTTCGTTTTGCTTATCTTGCTATATTTAAAATAAGTGCTATAATAGTCAACGTAAATTATAATTAATCTAAACGGCTGGGTAGTAACCCCGCGAAGGGGGCCGTTCGAAGGAGAATAAAAAAATGGCAACAGAAGTATTTTCACGAACCAAGCCACATGTTAATGTGGGAACTATCGGTCACGTTGATCACGGCAAGACCACTTTGACCGCCGCAATTTTGAAATGTTTGCTCGCGAAAGGCGGCAAAGCTCAAGACAAAGGTGTGGATCAAATTGATTCAGCGCCGGAAGAAAAAGCGCGCGGTATTACTATTGCCACAGCGCACGTTGAATACGAAACAGAAAAAAGGCATTATGCTCACGTTGATTGTCCGGGACACGCTGATTATGTGAAGAACATGATTACCGGCGCTGCTCAAATGGATGGCGCGATTTTAGTCGTAGGTGCGACTGACGGCCCGATGCCTCAAACCAGAGAACATATTTTGCTCGCTCGTCAGGTTGGCGTGCCGTCAATTGTTGTTTTCTTGAATAAAGTTGATTTGGTCGAAGACAAAGAGCTTATTGACCTGGTCGAAGAAGAAATTCGCGACTTGCTCAAGAAATACGAATTCCCCGGAGATGAAACTCCGATTATTCGCGGTTCAGCGCTCAAAGCTTTGGAGAACCCGACTGATCCTGAAGCCACTAAATGTATTTTTGAATTGCTTGATGTTTTGGATAACTATATTCCTGAACCGAAAAGAGATATCGACAAGCCATTTCTTATGCCGATTGAAGACGTTTTCTCAATTGAAGGCCGCGGCACAGTGGTGACCGGCAGAATTGAAAGAGGTATTATCAAAACCGGCGAGGAAGTTGAATTAGTCGGTTTGAAGCCAACGGCCAAGACGGTCGTGACCGGCGTGGAAATGTTCAATAAAACATTGGATGAAGGACGCGCCGGGGACAATGCTGGTTTATTGCTTCGAGGAACAAAGAAAGAAGATGTTGAACGCGGCATGGTAATTGCCAAGACCGGATCAGTCACTCCGCATACTGAATATGAAGCGAAAGTTTATATTTTAACCAAAGATGAAGGCGGACGACATAAGCCGTTTTTCAAAGGATACAAACCGCAGTTCTATATGAGAACCACTGACGTGACCGGTGAAGTTATTTTGCCGGAAGGAACCGAGATGGTTATGCCGGGCGACACCGTCAATTTGAAGGTCACTCTTATCACTCCGGTTGCCTTGGAAGAACAACAGCGTTTCGCTATCCGCGAAGGCGGCAGAACGATTGGCGCCGGCGCAGTCACGAAGATCATTAAATAAGATATTGCATGTCAGATGATAAAAAGGACAATAAAACTCCGGAAGCTGTTCAGCGCGTAAGGATCAAAATCAAAGCCTTTGATCACAAAATCATTGACCAGTCGACGCGAACTATCATTGAAGCCTGCGAACGCACGGGAGCGACCATCAAAGGGCCGATTCCTTTGCCGGTGGAAAAGAAAAAGTTCACGGTCAACAGTTCAACTTTTGTGCACAAAAATGCCCGCGATCAGTATGAGATGCGGATCCACAAGCGTTTGATCGACATTTTGAATCCCGGAGTCAAGACGGTTGATGCTCTGATGACTTTGAATTTGCCGGCCGGTGTTGAGGTTGAAATTAAAATGTAAAAATGGGTACAGATGTACAGATTAGTATACAGATAGTACAGAGCAGTGATTTTATGTAAATCTGTATAATCTGTACGTTTATCTGTATATCTGTACCTTCAAGCTTGACAGGGATCAAAAAGTGTAATAGTCTATTGATAGTAAAATCATATCATATTTAACAGGCGTTTTTCGGTAACCGCGACTAGCGAAGTGCTGAAAAGCAAGCGTTGAATAGAGGATGTAAATTATTGAAAACAGTTAAATAATTCAGCGACTTAAAATATCCCGGGATCTGAAAGATCGGGCGATTAAGTCCGGTCTTTTCGTTTCACTTTTATGAAGTTCATAATCGGCAGGAAAATTGAAATGACGCAAAAGTTTTTGGAGAATGGTTCGGTGGTGCCTGTCACTAAGATACAAGCAGGGCCTTGTTTTGTGACGGCCAAAAAAGATTACGGTTCTCTAAACGGCAAAGCTGTTCAATTGGCTTATAATGAAGTGAAGGCAACAAAATTAAATCGCAGTCTTAAAGGGTTTTTTAAGAAAATTTTTAACCGAGAAGCTGGCTATGAAGAGCTGAAGGAATTTCGTTTGAAAGGCGATGACGCGATGTACGACAAATTGGCCACCGGTCAAAAAATTGACGTGGCTATTTTCAATATCGGCGACAAGGTTGATGTTCAGGGAGTCTCCAGAGGTTTGGGTTTTCAGGGCGTAGTGAAACGTCATCATTTTCGCGGCGGAAAAAAGAGTCATGGTCACAAGGATCAATTGCGCATGCCCGGATCAATCGGAGCCAAGGGGCCGGCGCATGTTTTTAAAGGTTCTAGAATGGGCGGACACATGGGGGATGAGATTACCACCGTCAGAAATTTGGAAGTGGTTGAAATTGACATGGATAAAAACGAATTATGGTTAAAAGGAGCGGTGCCGGGAGCGCGAAAAAGTCTTTTGTATATCAAAGCAGCCGGCGATTTTGAGGTTAAGCAAGAAGATAATAAAGAGGCGTCCTTCGACGCGGCTTCCGCCGACGCTAAGGCTTTGGCGGACAAGCAGGATGACA
>JBBTXH010000104.1:0-9720 GCA_038062385.1 Patescibacteria group bacterium | reverse complement strand
GGTTTAAAATGGAAACCCTAAAGGCAATGGCCGAGAATTCAGTGCTCATGAGTTATGTGATCTACGGAGCAGCCGGTTTTTGCGTATTGCTCGTAATTATACTCGCGTATTGGGGAATTGATCGACGAGAACGAGATATTCGTTCAGGCTCGTTGGTGTTAATCTTGGTCGTTGTTATCACTTTTGTGGGGTTTTTATTGGTCACTGCGCAGTTAACAAAAAGCAATGAATCGCATTGGCAACCCATTCTAAAAAATATTCAGCAAACATGTCGTTTGCAATGGGACGGTGGTTTGATTGACGCCAAAAACGGACAAATGACGATTAATAGTTTTCTCGGAAATCCGGCCATGTCTGTTCCTCTTAGCGGTGAAATAAAATTTGAACGCAACGGCGCGATCTATGTTCTTGACGTGGCGAAGTGTCGAGTGACTGAATAAAACAATCAAATAGAGAGGGGCTGACGATGTTTGAAGCTGTTTCCTTAACACTGCTGGGTGTTGTTTTCATCTTCCTGATTGTATTTGTAGTTTATATTACCTTCGCGGAGAGGAAAGATATAAGCGTTTGGCGAAAGTTGCCAATGCTTTTGGTTGTTGTGTTCATTGAATTGGCGATATTCGTAATAACGGCGATTCAAGTATTGAATCATGAGTAAAAACAAAAAAGGAGAAATGACTATCAATGGTTTTCTTGGTAATCCGGCGATGCTAGTTCCGCTAAGCGGTGAAATAAAATTTGAACGTAGCGGAAAGACGTATGTTCTTGATGTCTTGAAATGTCATGGCGTTAAACAATAATCAACGAGGAGGTAATAAACATGGATAAGATAAGCATGGTGTTGGCGATAGCAATTGTTTTATTGGTTGTTTGTTTTGTTATTTGGTTAAGGAATGAAAAAAAAGTTAGCGAAAATATACAGCGCGCTATATTATTTATGACTACGTTGTTTATAGTGACAGTAATTTTTTTGCTTATTCAGGATTCTTATGGAAGTTCCACCGTGGACTGGCAAGGATTTGAGATTACTGCGGATCGGCGAGCCGGTGAAGTGACGATTGAAAGAAAAGATCATGGTTCCAGTAAATTGGAATTTTGCAGTGGCGAAAATCAGGTCGGACTATATTATGAGCAGGGAGAACGGATTACATTTTCCTATGATGATTGGAGAAAAAGACAGTATGTACCTAATCTCTACTTGTTGAGTTCTGAGATTGTTAGCCAAGGCGGTTTGACGGAGAAAGCAAGAGCTGAGTTGGTTGTTGACGAGAAAACATGCGAAGTTAAGCCAGTAACATTTAAAGTTTGCAGTGAATTGGCTGATGAAATTATGAGTCGTCAAAAGAAAATTGATGAACAATACCATCAACAACAGGAGGAGTAATGGAAACTTTCATGACGATCTTGTTCATACTGGCTCTTATTGTAATGTTAGTCGGCGTCGCTAACGTCATCTGGGCGATTGTTGTGGCTTTAGACATGAGGGAATTGGGTTGGCCTAATATCATAGTCAGCTTAATCGGTATTGCGGTAGCTTTGGGCGGCTATATAGCCGCGGTTAATATAGATGATTATCAAGCTGAAATGAAAGTTGAACAATTCAGAACAGTTTGTGTTTTGACTGACGGTGATAACAGATTCGATGCCGCGAGAGGCACAGCTGTTTTCAAGTTTGACGGCGACATTGAAGTTGAAATGGTTGGCGGCGATTGGACGATCAGGCTTGACGATCAGATGTATGACGCGGCCAAACTTCCGAACTGCAAAAAGAAGTGATAACAAAGACCGTCTGCTGAAACAGCAGGCGGTCTTTTAATTTTGTTCAATTAATTTTTTCCACAGTTTTTTAATTTGGAGACGATTATCTTTGTCGTGAAATTTCAAAAGTTCATCACTAATAATCACATCCGTATTATCATGTTTTGAAAGTTCCAACAGCCGTTTAGGCATTATTTTCAACTGAATACGTTTAAGAAATTTTTCGAGGAGATTGCCAATCAAGCCGGAAAAAATCATTTCGAAAAATTTCTTGAGCCAGGCATTATGATTAATCGTCCAGCGCTCGTTACCGATGTTTAAAGTTAAATTCGGCAAATATTTTCTTGTCCAATTATTAGCTGTGTAAAAATTATTTATCAGTGTTTGATCTCCAAAAACCGGCAGAAACTGATTCAGCCAATAAATAAAATGAATGTCGTCCGGATAAGCGATGTTTTCTAAATTCAAGCTGTGTTCCGTCAGATAAAAACTCAAACAAATTTTATTTTGGTGATTCTTCGGTGTCGGTCTTTGTCCGAGAAGCTTCATTAGTAAGGTTGAAAAGAAACGAGCTGTCCAAATTTTGTTTTCTGAGCAAATAATCGCAAGATCAATATCGCTGTTCTCCGGCGCGTTTTGGTAGCTGACGTCATTGCAAATAAAAATCGCTTTTATATACGGTAAGCGCGCGAGAAGTTTTAAAAATGGACGCGTTTTTTTTATTTTTTTTTGCGCCAGCAGATATCTGGCTTTTCTTTTTTCAACTAAATTCGTTTTTCCTTTTAAAAAATGAAAACCCTCGTTGAATCCGAGGAGCTTGTTTTGACACAATCCTTCAAGCGCTATGTCAACTTCAGTTATGTTATACTTTTGGTTCGGTTGCCAGAGGTTTTTGTGAGTCTCAAAGCTGGTTAAAGGAAAATCAAAGAGATGGAAATAGGAGATTGTTTTTAGGATAGTTTTCTGCAGTTCAGACGTGTTCATATAGAAAGGTAGATAATACACGATCTACTGATACCTACGTGATTCTATCCCAATGGGATCCCTTCGGGACTGATTAATCTTAAGCTACAGATGTTCAGATAAATGTACAGATGATACAGATTATCTTGAAGTTGGTTCATCTGTTCATTGGTTCTTACGTTCGATCTGAGTTCATGGCCGGCGCTTCATTGGCCGAAACCGATTTAACGCTGATTCTTTCATTGGCGATCGGTTCGAGAGTATCTTGAACGATTATTTTGGTTTCGGTAACGCGAATTATTTGAGCTGGTGAAATTAAAAGTTTTTCAGAAGTGTTTAAGAATTTTGTTTTGGTAACTAAGTATTTAATGACACTGTGATTGGTGGTGTCAATTTCAAGATCAATAATTTTTCCGAGCGCGACGCCGCTCTCTGTCTCAACGTTCAACTTTTTGATTGTTTTAATGTCTAATATCATAAAACTAGTTTGCTTTGGCTGGCGGAATTATTTCAACTCCGGAAATTTTATCTTTTTTGAACATGAAGAATTGCTGGACGCTGGTGAGAACGGTTGTTAAAAACCAATAGAAGGTTAATCCGGCCGGCAGTTGCATGCCAATGATAATGGTCATGATCGGCATGAAGTAAAGCATACTTTTATTCATATTGGCCAGCATGCTTTCGTCTTTTGCCCCATCTTTTTTCATTGGTTGCTTCTTGGTGGTCATCATTTGCGTTTGCACATATTGGGCTAGACCTGAAAGAATAGCGAGGACAATGTTTGGCTTAGCCATATCCAAGAAGCCGAACGCCAAGTGATTGATTTGGCCGGGATTGGCGACAAAAGTATAAAGCAGAGAGAAGTTGTCGGTGGTGAGTCCGACGCGAAAGGCCTGATACACGGCGATTAAAAATGGAAATTGAATCAAGAGCGGCAAGCAAGAAGAAAGCGGATTTACTTTTTGTTCTTTATACAACTTCATTGTTTCCTGCGCCAGCTTTTCTTTGCTGTCAGCGTATTTTAATTTCAGTTCTTCGATTTTCGGTTGCAGTTCTTGCAGGGCTTTTTGTGATTTTACTGATTGCAAACTAAAGGGCAAGAGCACCAACTTTACGATTATCGTGAGCGCAATAATGGCCAGGCCGATGTCGTGTCCAGGCACGACGTTATAGAAGTAAATTAAAAGATTGAAGATTGGCTGGTAGAGGACGGTGTTGAATAAAGCGATCATGGGAATAGGATGATTAGGATGTTTAGGATTATTGGGAAAGTTGGGATTTGTATGATTAGAAGGATGAGAAAGATGAGGAGGATTAGGAGGATGTTTGAGAAAATTGGGATGGTTGGGATGTTTAAGAAAGTTGGGATGGTTGAGAAGGTTGGGATTTGTATGATTAGAAGGATGAGAAAGATGAGGAGGATTGACGAGACTGGGAAAGGGGGTAAAAGAGTAACTGGTAATCAGAGGTCGGTAACTGGGGTAACGAAGATAGTGAAAAAGATTAGGGGGAAAAAGGGAAATTATCAGAAAACTATTCTTGCTAATTCCTAATTTCCTACCGCCCTACATCCTACTTCCTACCATCCTACCGCCCTACAACCCTAAAATTTTAATTAACTCAATTCGCTCGCTTGCCCAGAACCGACGCCGGGCGTCAGGTTTTGGGTTTCGCCCGTCTCTTCCTCGTTCTTTTTGGCTTTCTTCGCGCGAGGCTTTCTGACTTTTTTTGGCTTGTCGGTTGTTGGTTCTGTTACGGCAAGTTCAGTTGATGCGGCATCAACAACAGGTTCCTGTTTTGGTTCTACGGATTCAGCCGGAATCTCTGCGGCAACTTCCTTGCCGGTTTCCGCTTCTTTGATGCTGATTTTCCAGCCGGTTAATCTTGAAGCTAAGCGGACGTTTTGTCCGGCGCGGCCGATAGTGAGAGAAAGTTGATCTTGCGGAACAATCACGTTCGCGCTTTTTTCTTCCTCGTTGAGCATGACTTTTGTAATTTTTGCCGGCAAAAGCGCGTTGCTCAAATACTTCACAGCATCATCAGAGTATTGAATAATGTCTATTTTTTCACCGCTAAGCTCATTGATAATCGTTTGAATTCTGGCTCCGCGTTGACCAATACAAGAGCCGATCGGATCAATGTTTTGTTCATCGGTATGCACGCTGATTTTTGTTCGACTGCCGGCTTCGCGGGCAATGCCCATGATTTTGATGACGCCGCTGGCGATTTCCGGAATTTCCAAAGTAAAAAGCATTTTAACAATTTCCGGATGCGCGCGAGAAACTATAATTTCCGGGCCGCGCGTGGTCAGCATCACGCTCATGACATAGAGTTTCACGCGATCGCCGATTTTGTATCGTTCAGTTCGAATTTGTTCTTGCGGCGGTAAAATGGCGTTAATCCGATCAAGGTCAATGATAATATTCCGGCCTTCAAATTTCTGTACCATGCCGGTTAGAATCTTACCTTCTTTATCTTTGTATTCTTGATAAATGACGTTTCTTTCAGCTTCGCGCAGCTTTTGAATAATCACTTGTTTGGCGGTTTGCGCGGCCATGCGACCGAAGTCAGATTTGAGCTCAAGTTCGGTTTTGACAATATCGCCGATTTTATAATCTTTTTTAATTTGTTTGGCTTCGGACAATTGAATCTCGGTTCGCGGGTTGAAATGACGCTCTTCGTCATCGCCGGCGGCCGCTTCTTCTTGTTCCGCATGAAAAGCCGCTCTTTCTTCGCGCATTTTTCTTAGTTCGTCGGCCGTGATTTCGCCGCTGGCGATTTTTTCTTTCATTTCTTCGCGCTGTTTTTTTAATTCTTCCATGGCCGCCAGTTCTTCCGGAGTTAAATCAACGACTACTTCTTTAACGTCAAAAATACTGGTCTTGCCTGTATCAAGGTCGTACTGCGCTTGAATGTTTTGATTTTTTTCGCCGAAGTCTTTGCGGTAAGCCGCGGCCAGCGCAGAGTTAATTGTTTCAATTACCGATTCCTCGGTCAAACCTTTTTCCGCGCAGATTTGTTTTATAACTGTTTTTATGGATGTATCCATAATAATTGGAAGTTAGAAATTAGAGATTGGAGGTTAGAGATAACTGTTAAATTCTTATAAAAAAGGGCTAGTTTAATAATCATAAACTAGCTTGTATTGAGTATAGCATGGAGAAAGAAGTTTGTCCAGGACGTGAGGACGCTCAACCATCTTCCTTGAAATCTCGCGCCAGCTATGGTAAGATAATCACAGAATTAACCAACGAATATGAGCGAACACAACCCGCAATTTCTCAAAACCAAATACCAAAATTTACACGCCAGCCCCGAGGTGGAAAAGGCGGTTTTGCGTGCCAAAGATAAAAAGGGCGAAAAACCAACTCGCCCCGAGGCGCGTATTCAAGAATATTTGGACTATCTCAAAGAAAGTTTGGATAAAAATAATCCGCACCGCGAGAAAAAGTTGGCGCACTTCAAACAAACGCTTTACGATAAATTCGTCATCAAACCAAACGAAATTCCCGAGTCATATTTTGACACCCAACGCCGGTTGGCTCGCGAACAGGGATATGGCGACATTGAAATCACCGACGAGGTGCGTCGGCAGTCGGCAGAAATAATTATCACCGACCAAAAAAGCAGTTTGGATAATTGGGTAGATTATTTAGCTTCGCCTGATGCCACTTACCCTGATTGGCTTAAATACTGGGCGATTCGAAATATTCTCGGCATGGGAGAATATGACAAAGAAAAAAAGTTGTTTGGCAAAAGAAGAAAAGATACGGTTAAACCATTTCCAGATATTGATCGAGAAGCCTTGGCGTATGTGCTGGACGCGGTAAAGAAAAAATACGGTGGTGAATATGACCGAATTTACGGTCCGTTAGAAGAAGACGACCAAAGATGGGAAGACTTGTTGATGAGCGGCAACGAAAATTTCGCCAAACTTTATGCTTGCGCGATAGAAAAAGTAACGCCGGCATCGCCTGAACAATTGGCTGATACCGCTGGGAAATGGATTAAATACCCTAAAGGTTCAGACCATACTACTTTGGTGCAATCACTTCAAGGCCATGGCACGGGCTGGTGCACAGCCGGCGAATCTACTGCCCGCACGCAATTGGATGCCGGAGATTTTTATATTTTTTATTCAATGGATACTAAAGGCCAACCCACCGTGCCACGTGCCGCCATTCGCATGCAGGAAAACAGTATTGCCGAAGTCAGGGGCATCGGTCCTGACCAAAACCTTGATCCGCACATTGGCAAAGTGGCGCAAAATAAACTGGCTGAATTTCCCGACGGCAAATTGTATGAAAAGAAAAACCAAGACATGAATCAACTGACCGCGATTGAAAACAAAATACAAAGGAAAGAAGACTTAACCGGAGCTGATTTGGTATTTCTGTATGAAATTGATTCGTCTATTCAAGGATTCGGCTACCAAAAAGACCCGCGTATTCAAGAATTAAGACAACAGCGCGACCCCAAAGCCGATGCCCCGCTTGTTTTTGACTGCACGCCAGAACAAATCGCCTGGGGAGAAAATGAAATCAATGAAAACACCAAGGCATATATCGGTCCGTTATTCCCCAATATTTTTCAACAATTAAAACATTTGGAACATCTTTATACTGCTTTCTCCGAAGGCCGGATTGTGAGATGCACTATTGACATTGGCGGACAAACCAAAGAAGAACTTCAAGCGGAAATGAAAAGACAAAATATTGAAATTTATGGTCAGGCGCAGTCAATGTTGGACAGCCGAGACTTTACCACTCTCAAAAAATCCGAACCAGCGGATTTGGTAATATTAAGAGTGCGTGATTTTAATTTACAAAATCCAACTACGGAAAATATTTACAAAAAAGCCGAAGAATTGGGTTTGGAATTATGCCCGGCTGAAGTTGGTCCGCAATACAGATTGCAATACACTGACCAACCAATTGGAGAATGGCTGTATATTGGCATGAAACAAATTGCCGACCCTGGTGGCAACCCGGATGTTTTCAGGCTCAAGCGCGGTGGCAGCGGGTTGTGGTTGATCCACTATTGGGCGAAGCCGACGGGCAAGTGGAGTCATGGCGAGACGGTCGTCTTTCGCCTCCGCAAGTAACACTTTGAAATTTTAACACTTTTGGCCTTTTGGTTTTTTGACACTTGGAGTTTTTTTAATTAGTTTATAAAAAAATCTGAATAAAGTGTTTTTATTTTTCGTGTTAAATTGTGGGTATTTCCGTGGTCAAGAATTCCAGTATAAGACGCTAAGGATTTTATTGAGTGATTTTTTTTCAATTTTTTGAACATTCGTTTTTTAGTGCTCGTGCGAAGTATTAAATGATGTGGAAAAATAATCCAGCCCAAAAAATCTACGCCGCTTGCCAAAGTTTTGATAAATAATTTGTCAGGGTGTAACGTCAACTTCAGTTTGTTTTTCAAAAACTCGGATAATTTTTGAATTAGTTGTTCAAGATAAAATTTATTATTGCTAAATATAACAAAATCATCGGCATAACGAATATAACACCCAACTTTCAATTTCCGTTTTACAAACTGATCAAATTCGTTCATGTAGATATTTACGAATAATTGCGAAGTTAAATTGCCAAGCGGCAAACCCACATTTATTTTACCTTTAGTATGAAAGCTGTTAATAAGTTGATCCAACAGCCATAATATATCCGAATCAGTGATATATTTTTTAAAAATATTTTGTAAAATGTCGTGGTCAATGCTGGCAAAAAACTTTCGGATGTCGCCCTTTAAAATCCAGGCAGTTCGGGTATTGTTTAATGATACTGTTTGCGCAAAGTTTTTAAATCTGCCGATCGCTTTATGCGCGCCTCTGTCCAAACGGCAGGAATAAGAATCGTAAATGAATTTTTTATCAAAATACGGATACAAAATTCTATACACCGCGTGATGCACTAGTCGATCACGTACACTGGCTTTATGGATATCGCGTGGTTTCGGATCGTTAATTTTAAAAGCATGATATGGTCCGTGTTTGTATATTTTACTTTTAAGCTCGTGGTGTAATAATAAAATTTGATCGGTCAAATGCAAAGAAAAATTAATAACATCTTGGCGTTTTTTCTTCCCGCGTAAAAATTTACGCCACGATGCGAATAAATTTTCTATAGGAATAATCTCATCATAACTTATATGCCGGATCGTTTTTTTCTCTCTCAGACAGCGTCAATACTCAATAAAATCAAAGATGGATATTTGGTTTGGCTGAATATTGTGCCTCATATTCCTAAAGGTGGTCGTTATACTATTGGCGCCAGAATTGAAAATAAATTTATAGATTTGCTTGAATTGGGATATCGCGCATATTATACGGAAAAAGACAAAAAAGAAGAAAAAATTTTACAGTGTATTTTACTTTTGGACACGCTAAAATTTTTTGTGCAAGTAACTTGGGAGGGCAAGTTGATTTCCAATAAACAATACGAAGAAGTTGCTGTTAAATTGGGAGAGATCGGCAGAATGCTCGGAGGTTGGAAAAAAAGTTTAGCCAACCCGGAAAAGAAAAACCGCACATTATAGCGCGGAAAAGATAATACTTTCGGAGGCGAAAGACGATTGTTTTGTCATGATTCCACTTGCTCGTCGGCTTCGCCCAATTGTTGTTCAACCACAACCCGTTGTCATTGCGCTTGAGCTTGAAAACATTCGGGTTGCCATTAGGGTCGGTTTTGTGAGGCTTACCATCCGAAACACTGCTCGCGCAAAATGGCGCCGGGCTGTATTTTACTTGTGATCATAAATCAACCAGCAAACCGCACCAAGTAATTTCTTTTTAGAAACAAAATATAAATCCTCTGCGAAAAGCCATGACCGTTCGCGCTCTCAATCTATATTTGCTGGCTTAGTCTCAAAAAACCGTAGCCGTTTGATATAACCAAGCTGATCAAATTATACATCAGTTTTGCTGGACAAGCAATCACGGGGCTGTCGCACGGAAGTGATAATGTCATACTTGAGGGAAGTTAAAATGTCATACCT
>JBBTXH010000103.1:0-1917 GCA_038062385.1 Patescibacteria group bacterium | reverse complement strand
CTGCCGATCAATATTAATGAACCACTCGTTAATCTGATTGAAACGATTGGCCGGGTTTAATATTTTTGAAGTATTAAAGTTTTTGATTTTTTTATTTTGCGGATAGGTGTAGGTCGGATTGAACAAGAAGATCGCGGGCACGGATTCAGCCATGAGGGTTTGGAATTTGGAATATTTTTCCGCGCGCTTGGTCTCGTCAACTGTTTTGCGCGCGTCTTCCAATAATTTATCAATGTCAGGATTATTCAGCGAGGTTAAGTTCAATCCCGGATAAACTCTTTGGCTGGAATGCCAAAAAGGATATGGATCAGGATCATAGCCCAAGATTTGTCCGTACAACAGAGTGTCGTAACTGCGATTTTTGATCGCGGCTTGAGTATCCTCAATATTCAGAATATTCAAATTAACTTTGGCGCCGATTTGTTGCCATTCTTTTTGCAGTTCGCCGGCGATTTTTACGTTTTCCGGTTGATTGACGGTCGTGAGTGTAAATTCCAAATATCGATCTTTCAGTTTTCTTACCGGGTATGGATATGTTTCTTCGCTGGCGGCCGGGGTTGGCTCCACTTTGTCTTTATCTTTTTCATCTGTTGTTTTTTTCGTTGTTTTATAGTCGCTCAATTTCCAGCCGGCTTTTTCCAATTCATCTTTGGCGTGCTGGACATTAAAAGGATACTTGACGGTATTTTGATTATAACCGAGGAAGCCGGGCAAAATGGCGTTGTCAATGATTTGCGCTTCAGCATTGAAAATTTCATTGACGATTTTTTCTTTGTTGACCGCGTGGGATAAAACTTTTCTGATTAAGAGATCTTTTAAAATCGGATTGTTGTCATAGTTGAAAAAAACAGCGGTGTATTGCGGCAGATGGAGCAAATTGAAATTCAAGTTGCGGTTATTGATCACGCGCGCTCGGATTTCTTTCGGCAGATAGCTGATACCGTCAACTTTTTTGTTGTTCAACGCTTCCACCGCTTGCTCGAAATTTTCCAGAAACTTGAAAACCAGTTCTTCAATATACGGCGCGCCGGCGTAGTAGTCGGGATTTCTTTCGAGTTTGAAACTTTTTATTTCGCCGTTTTTATTTTTTATCAAAGACAAAAATTTATATGGACCGCTGCCAATCGGTTTCAAATTATAATCTGTCAAGGACATGTTTTCCGGATTGATATTGCGCCAGAGGTGTTCAGGCAAGATACCAACCGTTAAACTTTCCAAAAACGGCGCAAAAGGTGTTTTTAAAATAAATCGTACGGTTTGATCATCGACTTTATTGATCATCACCCCTTGAAAATTATAATAAAGCGGAGTTTTTGATTTATTATTCATGATGCGTCCGAAAGTGAAGATAATGTCTTCCGCGCTTAATTTCTCTCCATCATGCCAGAGCACGTCAGGACGTAATTTGAAAGTATATGTTAATTGATCATCGCTGATTTGATAGCTTTCAACCAAATCTTTTTCCACTCCGCGGTCGGTGTATTTGAAAAGCCCTGAAAAAATAATTGAAGTTAAATCAAGATCAACGTCATTCGCTTGAGCGTAGAGCGGATTCAAATATCGCGGCGCTCCGACCAGAGCTTCCGTATAACTGCCGCCGAGCGCAGGTTTGATGATTGAATTTGTTAAATAAAGGTTAATGGCCAGAGCAATAATGCTGACAATCGCCAAGCCGCATAAAATTCGGATAATCAGCTGTTCTGTGTTTGATAAATAATTTGAAACGTAAGTGAACTGTCGCCAAGTGGGCAGTTTTCTCTTTGACGCCAACTTTTGCACCAGATATTCATCGTGGGCGTTGAATTTTTTTAGTTTTTGTCGAGCCAGGCCGTCTTTAAGTTTTAATTTCAAAGTCAAAAAAGCAATCTCGATTTTTTTAAATAATGACACAGTAAGGTTACGAATTACGAATCGGCT
>JBBTXH010000102.1:0-8652 GCA_038062385.1 Patescibacteria group bacterium | reverse complement strand
AAGAATTAAAAGCTGATCGCGGCGCCGGCGTTTTGCCCGTCTTGATTCCGGCTCGCGACGATCATCAGCAGGCCAGTTTAGTGACCGCGAAAATAATGCAGCGTTATCGCGACGGCTTGAATTATTCGGACATGGCTGTCTTGTACCGATCAACATATCAATCAGCGGAAATTCAGCTTGAACTAAGCAAACAAAATATTCCTTACGTTGTTCGCGGCGGTATGCGTTATTTCGAGCAAGCGCATATCAAGGACGTGATTGCGTATTTGAGGATTATGGCGAATTTTCAGGATAGCCTGGCGTGGAAAAGAGTTTTATCAATGTATGATGGCATTGGTGAAAAACGCGCAGAAGATCTGTGGAAAAATATTCAAAAATTTAATTCATTGGACGAAATTTTGCTGGATAAATTTGAATTCAAAGGCAAGACGGGTGAGAGTTGGAATATGATTAAGAGTGTTTTATCGAACTTAGTGGCGTTCCGCGAGAAAAGAAAGGCGTTCATGTCTGAAGCGGTGGAATATGTTTTGGCGGCCGGTTATGAAAGTTATCTGAAAAATAATTACGAAAATTATCGCGATCGTCTGGATGATTTGCAGCAGTTAATAAATTTTGTCGCGAATTATAATGATTTGGAACAACTTCTCGCTGACGTAACGCTCAGCGAATCATTTGCCGGGGAACATGAGCATGACAAAAAGGTGGTGGTGCTTTCAACCATTCATCAGGCCAAGGGTTTGGAGTGGCCAATGGTTTTTATTGTCGGACTTTGCGATGGACATTTTCCGCATCATAAATGTTTGGAGAAACCGAAAGAACTGGAAGAAGAGCGGCGTTTGTTTTATGTGGCCGTGACGCGAGCGCAGAACGAACTTTTTTTGCTGTATCCGATCAGATCATTCAGTTATAAGTTTGGTGAAGTTTATTCCAAACCGTCAATGTTTATTCGCGAACTTGATAAAAAAGGATATTTGATTGAAGGCAGGGGACCGTTTGAAGCAGATAATGAAGATGATGAGCAGATAATTTATGTCAATTAACTTTTAACGGTAAGAAGGGATAAAGGGGAGATAGTCAAAGGCGATCGTTGACAGATTTATTGTTTTGGTATAAATTGATTCAATAGTCCTTTAACAATCAGCAGTTGCGATACAGGATATAGGATATACGATACACGAAAGGAGGCGCGTAAATGGCTCTTTTAAACGGCGAAACTATATATTGTGGTTCGTTCAAGCAGATTGGTGAGCGTATTTTCGACAAGAGCGGTACATGTGATGGTAAGGGGATTAGACTTGTACTAACACTAGAAGAAGAATTTGAGATAGAACGTATTCTCGGTTTCAAAATTGGTTATGCAATCGTCAGGCTAATTGTTGATGCCGTAGAGAAGAAAACCGGAGTGAGACCAAAAGGATTAGCTTATACCTATGGCAACAGGATATTTGAAACATGATGACTGCGAAAGGAGGTGCGCATGTACCTAGAACCTAAATTTCCGGTAATATCTCTCGTTGTTTCGAAAATTGAGGAATACTTCGAACAGCTGAGAATGAAACATGATCGAGGAACGATTTTAAAACCAGAGGCAATGGCCATTCAATACGCGGTTTGCGCTTTTCTCAGGGTTTTGCAGGAAGCAGAGCTTGGTGAGAGCAAACCCATGGTACTGGAGACGTTGCGCGGTTTTAAGCATTCACGTTTCGAGTCATTCGATTTTCATAAACGTTTGCTTGAAGTTATTGATTATCTTGAAAGGGAATATTCTGGAACCAAGGAAGGAGAGGGTATGCGTGAAGAGAAATTTCAAGAAGTTGATGATCTTCTGAAAGGATTAGAAAATGCAATTAAGGAATTGAAAGATAGTTGTGATAACGGAATGGAAAAAAAAGAAGGCAGACCTCCGTTTATAGTGTTGGAAGGAATTTTTTCCTCTCTAATATATGTTCTTTTGCGTTCTGATTTAGGCGAGTATAAGAAAATGGTTCTTGAGAGGCTTCATAGCTTTGAGGATCAGCGATTCAAAGACGCTGACTTTTATAAAAAGCTGATTGAGGCCATTGATTGTCTTGAGGATAATGAAAAACTGAGAAAAGAACTATCTTTAGGGTGAAAAAAACAAATCAACCTCGCTGTTCAAAACAGCGGGGTTTTATATTTTTAAGTTTAACTGTTCAACGGAAATTCCAGCAGGTCTTGCGGTTTATTGTCTTCACTACGAAGTTCAATTTGAAATTTGTTGCCGATGATTTTAAATTTAATCTGACTCACCCAACCGTGAAACATTTTTCTGCCAGTTAAATCAAGCAAAGCTTGGTACATCTCGTGGCTTAAATCACTGGTTTGCAAGGATAATTCTTGTTTTCCACCAAAATCCGTTTTTTTTAATTCTTTGCGGATGGACGCCAGTATTTTCGGAGTTGGGTCGTTCAGTTCAATGGGAATATCAGACCATAATAAATTTTTTGCAAAAAAGTTATTCCCTTGCGCAATTGAGTTAATCTGATAAAATGTTGTTGAACAAACAAAAAGTATGAATAAAAAATTCATCGCCATCAGCGGTAATATCGGTATCGGCAAATCAACCTTGACCAAAAAGTTGGCCGAGCATTATGGTTTGCAACCGTATCTCGAGCCGGTCACGGAAAATCCGTATTTGAAGGATTTTTACAAAGACATGAGAAAGTGGGCCTGGCATTCTCAAATGTTTTTTTTGGGGAAAAGAATTGAAGATCATTACAATTTGATTCTTGATCAACATTCTGTGGTTCAAGATCGGAGCTTGTACGAGAACGCGGAGATATTTGCGAAGAATCTATATCGTCAAGGATTTATTGCGAAAAGAGACTGGAACGTGTATCAGGATATTTACAAAACAGTTATTAAGATGTTGCCGGCGCCGGATTTGGTTATTTATTTGAAAGCTTCTGTTGATAAAATTATGCAACGCATTCAGAGTCGCGGTCGGGACTTTGAAAAGAATATTTCAAAAAAATACGTAACTGATTTGAACGAACTGTATGATGAATGGATGGGAAACTTTAAGTTATCCCAAGTGATTGTCATCAATTATGATGATCTTGATTTGAAAAATAATACGATTGATTTTGAAGCGTTTTTGGAAGTGTTGAATGAATATTTAAAATAAGCGAGATAAGTGATAAGCGAGACGAGCGAGACAAGCAAGACGAGCGAGACCCGCCTGCGCTAGGGCTTCGGCGGGCAGGCAAGCAAGACCCTGCACCACAAATTGTTACACATTTGGGTTCAGGGCAAGCGAGCGAGACAAGTTAAATATAAAAAAATTTCGTAATAAAACGCATTTTGAATGCGTTTTTTGTTTTGAAATTTATACTAAATTTAGAGAAGAATTTAGTATTTAAAAAGTTATCCACATTTATGCCTTGACGGTGTTATTTTAATACTGTAATATGTAATAGTTGCGGTAGCGAAAAGTACCTTACAAGTAGAGACAGAGAAAGCTTCTCGGCCCTAAACCAGCTGAAAGCCCAATCTGTACCGACAGCTCAATCTTCAACTAAAGACTTCGGTCATTGGATGAAATGAGAGCTGTGCCCAAGTTCAATCCCAAGAATAATGCATCGTAGCGATACGAAGCAGAGTTTGAGGGGGAGATATGATTTGGAACAGAAGACGCAAGTCGGAAATCCAAAATCACGGGCAGTACTGAAGTACTATCAAAGTTGAAGTGAAGCGTTTCTTAGCCGCAAGGTTGAGGAGCACTACACCTAAGCTGAGATGGTATTCCAAAGCAGATTCTTTCGTAGTACTGGAACCGCAAGGTTTCCGGGAAATCCCGAGCGAAAGCTCGGCGAAAGAAAACTCTTCTTCGGAAGAGTTGGAATCACTGACCGTTCGCAGGCAAGGAATGTCAGGTGCGCGGCTTACGCAAGTAAGCGGCATCCCAGCTGTCTGAATATCCAGCAATGGGTATGATGACGGGGACAACCACGATAACGGAGAAGCAGAGATGAAGATAGCGCTTGGTAACAAGCATTATTGGATTCAAAGTTTCAAAGTTTTCATGGTATTAACATGCTTGAGAGCGAGACGCGATTCTTCTACTAAGGAGTTTGGACGCAAGTCCGAATTTCAGTATTCTGTGAAATCTATATATTGTAAGTTGCCTGGAGTAAAGCCAAAAGCCTAACTCCTAGCTACTGCAACAAACACCACACACAACAGGAACTTCTCACACGAAGCTCCTGTTTTCTTTTATAAAAAAGTGTTATAATATATTACAGATGTACCCTGTACTATAATTATTTCATATTAAGTACAGGCTTGCCCAGAAGTTTTGCGAAGCAGTAAATACTTCAGGGGCAAGCAGATAAACGTACAGATAGTACAGATTACATTAAGTTTGTTTTTCGGTTCTTTCGTTCATTCGTTATTTAGTTCTATTGTTTTTATTGCTTTTTTGTTTAAATGATTTTATGGTTCGCGAAAATTTATCTTCAAGATTAATAAAATTCGTCTTTTCTGAATTTGTTGCTGATATTTTGTATTGGCCGGTTTGGTGGTACACAACCGGACTTAAAGCTGCCTTTGCGAGAATGCAAGATACGATTCATCAAGGCAATGAAGAACTGGCTTTGAGTATTTGGTTGAAGAACATTTTTAAACCAATGTTTGGTCAATACGATTGGCAGGGCAGGATCATCAGTTTCTTCATGCGTCTCGCGCAAATAATTTTTCGTTTGGTTATTTTTTTGTTTTGGATAATCATTAGCTTGGTTGTCTTTTTATTTTGGTTGATTCTGCCTTTGATTTTGCTGTCGCAAGTATTTTTAAATTTAGGTTTTTATAGTTTATGATTGATGCTGAAAAAAATGAATTTAAATTTTTAGTTTGCGCTGATTGCCACGGCGCTGGTTTTAGGGAAGGAAAGTTTTGCAGTTCTTGTAAGAGTTTTGGTACGGCTATGATTTTTGGCGGTCGAGTTTATTATTGGGGGAAATATATAGACGAATCAACTGCAGCATACGAAAAACTTGAAAAGCGTTGTCGAGATGTTTTGAATTTAATTTTGATATTATTTGGTCTATCCGGTTTGGCAGTGTTAGTTTATTTTAATCATGAGGATAGCTTTGCAACTCTTTTTTCTCTGAAATATTGGTTGACGCGGAGTTATGAAAAGTTGTATTTCTGGATTACCTTGCTCGCGGATTTATATTTGTACTATCGGCTGTCGCAGGAAACATCGAGCGAATTTCAAGTTGCTCGAAAGAAATTCAATCATCAGGATCAGACGCCGCACGAGCTTTTCACTTGGGCCAGTTTATCGCGAATGAAAAATAAAGATTTAATCGACGTGTCTTTGGCGTTTACCAACGAAGCGAATATGGCGGTGCAAGCGGCATGGGAATTGGCCAATCATTTCGGCCACAATCAGGTTGAGCGTATTCATTTTTTTGGCGTTTTAACTCAATTTGACAAATCAGCGATAATTCTGGCTCGATTGGGAATAAACTTTGAATTGTTCAAACAAAAGATCAGCCGTTATTTAACTAAAAATATTATTTCCAGGCAAGGCAACCCTTTGCTTTCAAATGATTTTCATAAGATGTTATTGTCAGCGTATCGTTTGGCTATGATAAAATCGCAAAGGAAAGTTGAACTGACGGATTTGGTTTCAGCTTTGGCGCAACCAACTGACCTTGACATCAAGAATAAAGACGATGTTCAGGAAATATTGATTGACTTTGATTTGAATTATCAAAAAATAAAAAACGTGGTTTCTTGGCTCGTTATTCAGACGGAGTTAAGAGAAAATTTGTCGCGTTTCAGAAGTCGCGCGCGTTATAAACCAAAGAGCGGGATGGATCGCGCCATGACCGGAATGAGTACGCCGATTTTGGATAGATTCAGCGAGGACCTGACGCGGCAAGCGAAGTTCAATCAATTTTTTCCTTGCCTCGGTCGAGAAAAAGAATTTGAGCGGATTTTTAGAATAATGGAAGCCAGTCGCGATGGCGTGTTACTCGTTGGCAATCAAGGCGTTGGCAGAACAACGATTTTGCAAGGATTGGCCGAACGTATGGTGAGCGAAGATGTGCCGCCTGTTTTGAGGGACAAGAGATTAGTCAGTTTGAATGTGGCCTCTCTTCTGGCCGGAGCAGACGCGGCCGACGCTGAAGAGCGGTTATTGACTATCAGCAACGAAGTGATGCTTTCGGGAAATATTGTGCTGGCGATTGAAAACATTCATAGTTTGACCGGCATCACCGTCGGCAATGAAAGCAGTTTGGATTTGGCCGAGGTTTTAGCGCAGATTATTTCAAAACATTTATTTTATTGTTTGGCGACGACTTCTCCCGCGGAATACGTGAAAGCATTGGAGGGACGCAGTCTGGACGCCAGTTTTCAAAAAATTAAAGTTGAAGAACTTGATTTGAACGCGGCCATTTGCGTGCTGGAGGCGAAAAGCGGTCCCATTGAATACGAGAATAAAGTTTATTTTTCATACGCGGCGATTGAAAAAGCGGCCATACTTTCAGCGCGTTATATTCATGATCGTTATTTGCCGGCCAAGGCGATTGAAATTTTGGAGCAAGCGGCCATCAAGGTTCGTCAGGAGCACGGAGAAAGTCAGGTGATCACCGGCGATGATGTGGCCGTCGTTATTTCTGAAATGATCAAGATTCCGCTGGCGCAAGTAACTAAAAAAGAAAGTGAAAAACTTTTGTCTCTTGAAGACGAGATTCACAAACGCATGATCGGCCAAGAGGAAGCGGTTAAAATTGTTGCCTCGGCTTTGCGTCGAGCGAGAGCTGAATTGCGCGAAGGCAAGCGTCCGATCGCCAGTATGCTTTTCCTCGGACCGACCGGCGTGGGAAAAACCGAATTGGCTAAAACCGTTTCCGAAGTTTATTTTAATGACGAGGCGGCCATGATTAGGGTTGATATGTCCGAGTATCAGGAGCAGTCCAGTGTCAGTCGTATGATCGGTTCCGGTTCTACGCCCGGGGTTTTGACTGAATTGGTGCGTAAAAAACCGTTTGCTCTGATTTTGTTCGATGAAATAGAAAAAGCTCATCCGGACATTTTAAATTTATTTTTGCAGGTAATGGATGATGGTCGCTTGACCAATGCGCAGGGTATAACGATTGATTTTACCAGCACGATTATCATCATGACGTCAAATGTCGGCGCCAGTTATATTCAAGATGAAATTAACAAAGGTGCGGACATTGAAAATATAAAAAACTATTTGGTTAATGAAAGTTTGCGTCAAACCTTCCGGCCTGAATTTTTGAATCGTTTCGACGGAATTGTTGTGTTCAAACCCTTAACCATGGTGGAGGTGATAAACATCGCGCGTTTGATGTTGAATCAAATTTCAAAACGATTGGAAGAAAAAGGCATCTCGTTCACAGCCACGGACGAAGCAATCGCCGAGCTGGCGGAATTGGGTTTTGATCAGCGTTTTGGCGCTCGAGCATTGCGAAGAACAGTTCAAACCAGAGTGGACGATATTTTAGCTGATTATTTATTGAAAGGAGAAATTGGCCGGCGCGATAAAGTAATTCTCGAAGCCGGTGGAAAATTGCGCGTTGAAAAAGCCATTGAAATATAATAGTTTATATAAATTTTGTTGATAAAAAAACAGGCGCTCTTTGAGAAACCTGTTTTTGTTTGTTGGCAGAATCATGGTCTTGATTAAGACACAGAAGCAGAATCTCCTCCAGTGTCAGCAAGCACGCAGATAATTAGAACAATAATTCTCCAAAGATCAAATTCTCCATTATTCCAAACATACGCGCACCAAAGCGTTGTCCACGGCATGAAGATGAAACCAATGATCGGCCAGAAGACGCTCTGGAACGCATTCCCCAAATAATTTGTGGCAAGGAACAAAATGAACATGATCAGTCTTGGACTGATGGACAGCAGAAAGACGATTAGAAACCACATTTTCTCCCCTTTCTTTTTTAGGTGGTTGTTTTGAAATGTTAGTATATCCGTAGTAGAATGTCAAATTTAAACGTGCGGTTGACTAAATTTTTCGTTGGTATATAATTGGAATGCAAGTTAAATGGCTTAATATATGAGTAAAATAGATTTTAAATCAGTGGTTTGGAAAGAAGGGCAATATTATGTTTCCCAATGTTTAGATGTGGATGTTTCCAGTTTTGGTAAAACCAGAAAAGAAGCGTTGTCAATGCTTCAAGACGCGCTGGAATTATATTTTGAAGATATTCCGTTTCCAACAAAGACCGCCCGAGCAAAAAGACCAATTATTGCTTCTATCACGCTTCAACATGCCTAAGCCTTATTCAGTTAGATTGGTAATTAATGTCCTTGAAAACAAGGGCTTATTTTTTGTTTCGCAAACAGGTAGTCATGCTAAATATCGTAAAATAGGTCGGCCGTCGCTTACTGTTATTGTTCCGATTCACGGAAAAGAAATCCGTTATGGCACTTTTCGATCAATTCTACGCCAATCGAAATTAAAAGAGATCGATTTTCAAAAATAAAAAAAGTTTGGTAATTTTCTATGTTTTCTTCTGATTACATTTTAGCACTTATTGTGTCTTTTGCGGTTTCAGTGATTTTTACTTTGCTGATAGCCAAATTGGCCAAGCATTTAAAAATCGTTGACTCGCCGGATCAAGCGCGAAAAGTTCA
>JBBTXH010000101.1:0-5616 GCA_038062385.1 Patescibacteria group bacterium | reverse complement strand
TACGAAACGAAAATGAAACAGGGGTTTACGCAAATTCAGTTGACGCCGTTCGCTGTGCCACTGGAAAGATTAACCATGACGCTCGGACGCGCGCTCGTAGATCATTATAAACGAAAGAAACTTTTCGCGACCAAAGAAAAGCCGACTGATCCGGATGAATTGTTGGGGTTGGATATTAACAGGCCTCTTGAAGTCTGGAGCGGCTGGGTTGATCCGAAAGCTACGGAAGGACGGCGTGGAGCTGATGTTACTGGCGAGTGCCTGTATTATCCAACTGAAGATTACACAAGTGTTCGGGTTACCAAGGCGGATAAATTGAAAGAGCAGGAAGCGTTTCCTTTCGCTGGCTGGGAAGTGAAGTTTTTGGAGACAAGCTTGAAGCCCAGCGTAACGAAATTTAGGAATAACGATGAAGATGGGCTTACGATTGAAGATTGGATCATCAAGCTTTTGGTTCATCTGGAGCGAACAAATCTAATAATCAGCGAAAGCTATGAATTGCCAGGATCATTTATGATTCATTCAACATTAGATGAAGTAGTTGGTTATGTCCAATTGCTTAAATCCGTGAATCGCGTTATAATTCATAAAGTTAAAGATAATATGCCAACTCATGTATCTTATCCGAGGTTTAGTTGCGTGAATATAATTAGCCGCCAGAAAACTTGAATTAAATTTTCCAAAAACATGGCGTTTTCGCCATGTTTTATGTTTCAATGGAAATGATTTTTTGTTTGTTGTTAGGGTTTTTAATGGTTTTTATTTTTGCGTTGAATAAATTTTTTTTGATAATTTTTGTCAATGCTTTCATTTGGATCGTACCGGCTTCTATTAAAATAATTATTGGTTGATATTTTAAACGTGCGATTTGTTGAAAAAGTTTTTCATATAGTTCCAATCCGGATTTTCCAGCATAAAGCGCGAGCCTTGGTTCGTGTTTGATTGATTCGTGTTTATAAATGTGCGGAAGGTAGGGGAGATTAGCCACGATGATGTCAATCTTTTTGTTTTTTAGCGGCGTTGAAAGTGAGCCGCACATGAAATTAACATTAACGCCGCAGTGTCTCGCATTCAGTTTCGCGGTTTGAAGTGCTCTTCGGGAAATGTCAGTCGCGAAAATTTTTGCTCTCGGTAAATTTTTTGCCAGAGCGACGCTAATGCAGCCCGAACCTGTTCCAATATCAGCGATGGTCAAGTTGTTTTTTTCTGAACGCGCCGTAGCTTGCCTACCGTAGCCTTGGCGGAGGCAGGCCGCAAGCGTTTGCTCAACCAGAAATTCTGTCTCCGACCGCGGGATCAACACGTTTTTATTGACTATAAAATCCAGCCCGAAAAATTCTTTGCGGCCAATGAGGTAGGCGACCGGGAAGCGCTTCGCTCGCTTGTTGACAAGTTTTTTATAAATTATTGATTGCGGCTTTGATAAAAGTTTTTCCGGATAAGTATACAAATATTCTTTCGGCTTTTTAAAAACAAAACTTAAAATAACTTCCGCGTCCAAATGGGCAGAAGTTATTTTGCGTTGTTTAAGCAGTTCAGCGGCGTGATAAAGAGTATCTCGGATGGTTTGTTTTTTGTGATTGTTGGTCATTGTTGATTGTTGTTAACAGATTCCGGATCTTGCGATCGTTCCGTTCAATGAGGCCATAGCGAATAAGCAAGTCAGGAATGACAGTTATGAGTAACGTTAGTGTTTCTTTATTGAAGTTGTCTGATACTCCCTGACTGAAGTCAGGGGTAATAAGTTACCACCCACTTCAGTGGGTGAGTTATTTTGCCAATTTGAATTCCGCTTCTTTGAGCGTATTGATCATGGGATCAAGATCGCCGTTTAAAATGGTTTGAATATTATTCCAGTTTTCTTTGATGCGGTGATCAGTAATCCGATCTTGCGGATAATTATAGGTGCGGATTTTTTCACTGCGATCGCCGGTGCCGATTTGCGAGTTGCGAGTGGCGCCTTGTTCGGAGTTTCGGCGTTCATTTTCCATTTCATACAACCGTGAACGCAGGACGGCCATGGCTTTTTCTCTATTTTGCACTTGCGATCGTTCATCCTGACAGTTAACCACCGTATTGGTGGGCAGGTGAGTGATTCTGACCGCTGATTTTGTGGTATTAACGCTTTGACCGCCATGTCCGCCGGCGCAAAAGGTGTCTATCTTTAAATCTTTCGGATCAATTTTAACTTCAACTTCCTCAACTTCCGGCATGACCGCGACGGTCACGGCCGAGGTGTGGACGCGACCATTTTTTTCTGTTTCCGGAACGCGCTGGACGCGATGCGTGCCGCGTTCAAATTTCAAAGTTCCGAAAACATTTTGGCCGTTCATTTCAAAAATTATTTCTTTGAAACCGCCCAGCCCGATTCTGTTTGAAGACAGGATATGAGTTTTCCAGTTTTTCTTTTCCGCGTATTTGGAATACATGCGAAAAAGTTCAGCGCTGAAAAGCGCTGATTCATCTCCGCCGGTGCCGGCGCGAATTTCGATAATGACGTCTTTTTTGTCGTTTGCATCTTTTGGCGCCAGTTCTGCTTTTAGTTCCTGCTCAATTTTTTCAAGTTTCGGCGCAAGTTCCTGAACTTCGCTTTCCGCCAACTCTTTGAGTTCCGGATCAGAAGTTTCTTGCGCTTGTTTCAATTGCGATTTTATTTTTTCGTATTCATCAATCAAACGGACGGTTTCATTGAGTTCAGCGCGTTCGCTGGAAATTTTTTTCAATTCTTCGAAATTATTTGAAATCAAAGGATCCTGGAGTTTTTGTTCCAGTTCTTGATAACGGTTTTTGATTTGATTTATTTTATTTTGCATAAACATTTAAGCATTTAAGCACTAAAGCATTTAAGCAATAGAGCATAAACACTTTATTTGAAATAAACTGTTGTTAGTAATTATTATTTAGAGGTAATTCGTTGAAGGGAACTAACTTCCGTCCAAAGCATTGCGCCAATTTCATCCGCCAATTTTTTACCAAGCGTATAGTCATCAAGAGAAATATATTTTTCTAGTAAGGAAAAGTCTAATAGATATGCCGACTCTTTGAAAGATCCGTAAGCAATTTCAAAAAAATTCAATTTTACGTTTGTGCGAAACCGGGCAAATCCTTCAATATAATTCAGAGCAACGGACATCGCCGCCCGTCTAAACTGCGAAGTAACGCCATAGAGTTCTTCCTTTGGAAACCCTCTAGTTATCTTGTAAACAAAATGAACATATTCATTCATCAAACTTTTCAATTTTTCCTGATACTGATTCATGTTTTTTATTTTAATTTTTTTGAGTCTTTTGTCTTTATTTCGTTGCTCAAGTGCTTTATTGCTTATATGCTTTCTTGTTCTGCTATTATACAAAAAACCGCCCAATTTATCCAATCTGAAAAAGGATGGGCGGTTTTCGGAGTAGTTATTTGCCTGATTCTTTTTTCGCTTGGCTGGCGATTTTTTTCGCCTTTTTGCCTTTTCTGGTTTTGGCAGTCGCTTCCTGTTTGACTTGTCTGTCCCTGAATTTTTCCACGCGGCGAGCGGTATCAACCAACTTTTGTTTACCGGTATAAAAAGGATGACAAAGATGACAAAGTTCGGTCTTGATCACTTCTTCGGTCGAGCCGGTAATGAATTCATTGCCGCAAGCGCAGATCACTTTGGCAGTAGAATAATATTTCGGATGAATGTCTTTTTTCATAGAATGCGGAGTCACAGGTTTTCACGTGGCTCGTTAATTTTTTTGGTAAATATTGAATACGAAAGAAATAATATCATATCGTATAAAATTTTGCAAGGGTCGTGATTTTTGGCTAATTTTCATTGAAACGTTCGTTGGGCTTGACAATTCAATTAAAATTTTGTAAGGTACTGAATTCCGCATTCAGGGTGAATGGCGGTGCTCTATAAAATGCAAAGGAGGAATCAATGTCCATAGGCGGAGGAATGACGAGCGTTGTCAGTAGAACTTTACTGCAACGTGAAATGCCTGGTGACGGAGAATTGATTGATTGGACGGTTTTCGGACCAAAGGTTATTGTCAAGCCGGAAGAGACTTTGACCCTTAAACGCGCTGAGCATTTTTTTGGCAGCGGATTGGTAACTCAAAAAGAAGTTTTTGAAGCGTTGAGTCCTGAGGTTGAAAAGATTTTTGGATTTCAGTTGGCAAACAAGCCGGATTCCGGATTCACGGTTACCGAACGCCATGCTGCGGTATTGGCCGGCGGTAATTGGATGTGCGTCTATCTGCCGATCCTGCCGCTCGGCGTGATCGTGGAACTTGTCAAAGCTGCTGGCCTCCAAGAACAACTGTTGCCCGCGATCGCAAGCTATGTGAAGACCGTTGAGATGGTTGATATTAATGATTTGGTGAATCGAGTGATGTCACTCGGACTTGGCGGAAATCGGCAGAGCGGCTATGTCTTCATCAGCCGCGAACCGATAGTCAATATCAATGCCGGCGAGGCGCAGCAGTACTTTGATTTTTCGCGCGTGCTGATTGACAAGATGTGGTCGCTACTGCTTATTCAGTTCTTGCTGAAACGCGAGCTGGTGAGATATTGCGACTATGAATCATTCGGCCTGCGACCGGGAGGAAAAATAATCTTGAGTCAAGGAAAAGTCTCGGCAAACGGAGCGAGCGTGGAGACAAAGCCTTTGGCTTTCGCTGACAAGAAAATCATTCAGAACAACTGAATGAGCAAAGACGAGGATCAAATCTTCGTCTTTTATATTTGTGGATAAGCAGATTTGCGATGATGAATAGTTCTGTTATAATTCAATCAGAAGGAAATAACCGCTTATTTATTTAGCAGATTTGTAATATTTGTACAAATTTGTATTTTGTAACGATAATTTGCGACAAATTATATGAAAGCCAGAAGGTTTTTTACAGGTTTAGCTTTAGGCGCGTTGGTAGGGTCAGCTTTGGGTTTGTTTTTGAGTCCTGAAACCGGCAAGAAAAATCGCGCTAAATTTAAAAAAGTTTCCAAAGAAGTAAGCGAAAAGTTGATCAAAGAAGCTTCGATTGCCAAAGAATTGGGTAAAAAAGAATATGACGCGATCGTGGAAAATGTTTTGAAAAAATATACGAAAGATGATTTAATGAGTCCGGATGCTTGGCTGGCGATTAAAGACGAACTCAAATTGCGTTGGAAGGATATTCAGAGTGAAATAAAAAAGCACCCTTCGAGTGACCTCAGGGTGACAAAGACAAAGAAAAAGAAGAAATAAAATAATATTTAGCCGAGCGTGAAAGCGTTAGGTTTAATATATAATTTAGGAAAAGCCTAAAGAGAATTAAAACCATGCTTTATATTAAAGGCGTGGTTTTAATTTATGGAAACGTTTGATACAATGGAACTGACCGGTCTAAATGCGTTGGTCGGTTTATGCGCGACACAAAGATTCCGGATCACATAATTTTGAATGTTGTTTTTGGCCTGGTTTTTGTGTCCGGAATGACGGTAGGGTGAGGGAGGAAAGGTTGTTTTAGGGTGTAGGCGGTATGATGTAGGGCGGTAGGGTTGTAGGATGGTAGGTTGTAGGATGTAGGACGTAGGTTGCTTGACTGTTTTACTTGTCTTGCTTGCTTGCCCTGAACCCAAATGTGTAACAATTTGTGGTGCAGGGTC
>JBBTXH010000100.1:2598-10867 GCA_038062385.1 Patescibacteria group bacterium | reverse complement strand
GCCGGCGCGCGCGCATCGGTCGGAATAGGCAGCACGTAACGGTCGCGAAAAAAGCCGGTTTCTTGCATGACATCGGCAAAGCGGTTGATCATGAAATCCAAGGCACTCATCCGGAAATCGGACGAGATATTGCCAAGAAATTCAACTTACCTGAAGAAATAATCACTCCGATTGTCACTCATCACGATGACAAACCGCCAACACTTGAAGCAGTCATCGTCAAAGTGGCTGACGCTATTTCCGGAGCTCGGCCGGGCGCGAGAAAAGATACTTACGAGAGATATTTGCAAAGACTTGAAGAGCTCGAAAGTATTGCCAAGCGTCATGATGGCGTTGAGAAAACTTATGCTTTGCAAGCCGGTCGAGAAGTGCGCGTATTCGTTGAACCGCACAAAATTTCCGATCTTGACGCTCAAAAATTGGCAGAAGCTATCGCCAAAGAAATTGAAGCTGAACTCAAATATCCGGGGGAAATTAAAGTTACGGTTATTCGGGAAAATAGGGTGATTGAATACGCTAGATAAATAAGCAAGACGAGTGAAATAAGCAAGACGAGTGAAACAAGCAAGACAAGTTGCAGGTGAAATAAGTAAATTAAAAAGCAGAACAATGTTATTGTTCTGCTTTTGGTTTATTTCTTACTTAGCTTGTCATCCAACGCTGTGCCCAGGACAAGCGCTGATTCAGCGATGTTGATGATTTCCTGATGGGTCAACTCCTGTATGATTTTCCAATTTTTCTCTCCATCTTTCGTATCTGAAACGTAGATCTCTCTACAGAAGAAAAATCGACCTACGAATTTCTTTGTTGCTGCGTTCTGTTCCGAACTATTGCGAATTTCATCAATAATTTTTCGCTCAGCTTCAGTTCGCGGATTTTTGAAAGAAATCTTTGCCAATCCGGCGGTCTCGTCTGTCCAACGCAAAATTAAATGAGCAACAAGTCCAAAATACTCACAACCAGCGCCGCCAACATGCGCGATAAATGCACTCGCCACCGTCAATAATCTTTTTCGAAGAACAACTTCACTCATGACTTCTCCTTTCCAAGTTACCCCAATTACCGATACCCGATTACCAATTCCACTAACCAGCAAACAAAACAGTATCAAATTCCTGACAAATGTCAATAGCGCGACTATCAGCATTGACAGAAATCAACTCTTAGTCTATGCTTTTTGTAGGCGATAGAAGGGAGGTGCGAATGGCGATGAGCAGGCAATCACCGGATCAAGATTCGGATGGTGTAGAGAAAACGACCGTCCGAATAACCGATTGGCAAATGAACAGATTTCTCGAACTTTGGCACATTTGTTATCACCCTGATACTTCTCCTGAAAACCCGCCGGAAAAGTTGAGAGAACTGCTGGAAAACGCGCAGAAACTGACTGACGGAATATATGTTAATGAACGCTGGCTGTTCCTGATTATTAGCAATGAACTCTTTGATCTTGTCCGCATCCCTGTTATTTCCGATCATGCAAAAAAACGCCTACATGAACGCTTTGGTTATTCCGGATCACAACTCGAATACCTCGTAGTTTCCGAGATTTACGCCGGCCGCCGAGTTTCACAAAAAGAAACGCACAGACTCCATTCTAAATATAGAAAGGACGCTAAAATTAAAATTATCAAGTACAAAAATCATGCTTATTTTTTGAGTGAAGATGCCGGTTATGCGCTTGTCACTGTTCTCAAAACAAGCTAGCAATTCATAATTGTTGGCTTTTTATTTTCCTAAAATAACAACAACCTAAAACAACGGCCGTTGACAATTTTAAGGAAGACTGATATCCTCATACATCCGGCATAAAAAGAAAGGATGTGACAAATGACCGACAGTCCATCAATTGACTCGAGCCGGAGGATCGCCGAATGGGCAACTATAAAAATTCCCGGCCATCTGATAAACAAATTTTTGGAGCAATGGGAAATTACGTTCAACTTCAGACAAACACCGTTGCCGGAAAATCCGCTGGCTATATTACGTGAAATGTTGAAGGATGCGGTGCTGGTCAATGATGATGTTTATCGATACCGGCGTTGGTTCTTTATTATCGAAGACAATGCTCTTTATGATCTCATCCTGACGCCAGGCATTACAAAACATGCCAGAAGACGACTGAATGAACGATTGAATTACTTTGGCCATGAGCTATACTTTCTGGTAGCTACAGAAATTTGGGCCGGACAGCCTCTCTCAAAGGAAGAAACCAAACAGCTCTGGAAAACAGCTGTTAAGGATAATATCAGGGCAGTCAGATTTGAAAAACATATTTACTTTTTAACTGAAGCATTCGAAGTCGTAACCGTCTTCGTTCCGGGTCAGTAATTCAAAATTGCTGGCTTTTTTATTTTCAAACCATTCTGTTGAAAAAGAAGAGACGAAGTCTCGTCTCTTAATTGAATTAACACATATCTCAATCATACTCTTTTATTACCTCTGTTTTTCTTTGTCAATTTCACAAATTTAAAAAGCGCCGCACATTGAGCGGCGCTTTATTGTTATCTGCTCGGAACTATTTCCGCGAACGGTCGAATCAGTGCCGGACTTCCCCAGTCACCGGGATTATCCGACGGTTTGGGATAATCATTTTCAGCTTGCATTAGTTTCACCCACTTCGCCCAATAATTTGGCATGAACTTGGCGACAAAATTCTGTATCTTCAATGTAGCCAGAAAAATATCGTAAACTGCCGAGGTCGCGGTTGCTCCGCTGATCTCACCTTTGATCAGAGCGGACATCAGCGTTCGATACGGAAGTTCAAACTCCTTGTCATAAAACCAACGATCAAAATAGCCATAAGCGAGGTGTTCGTGATTTTTATTTTCAATCAGCTTGATCACGCGTATTTGAATTGCCGATCCATGCTTCCAATTCATTGGAGTAATTTCAATCAAAATGCGATAAACATAACCAAATTCGTTTTTCTCAAAATCAGGATCATTTTCGCTCCCGTCATTTTCCAGAACCAGATAATATCCTCTCTTTTCCTGAAACATCCCATGTGGTGCACTTGAGGGTAAAATGTAGGAAAGAACAGAACAAGGTATTATACATGAATATAAATAAATGTCAACGGGCAGTTGCGCTGTTTTTCTAAATTTGCTATACTTTCATTATTCGCAGTAACCCCTTTAACCCTCTTATCCCTTTTCCCATTCACGCAAATCCTCCTCATCTTACCAATCCCAATAATCCTCCGCCAAAGGACGGATCTGCCTCTGGCACGACAACTTTCCCAATCATCTCAACTTTCTCAACTTTCCCAATTTTCCCAATCATCTCAATTATCCCATCTATCTATGTCTCAACTAAAAATCTTAATGTTCGGCGATATTGTCGGAAAAATCGGCCGCAAAGGCGTGGCTGCTGTTTTGCCTAAATTGAAAAAAAAATATAAACCTGATTTAATCATTGCCAACGCGGAAAATCTGGCGCATGGCAATGGCGTGACGGAAAAAACATTAAAAGAAATGATGGACGCAGGCATTGATTTTTTCACTTCAGGCAATCATGTCTGGGAAAATAAAATTGATCTTGATAAAGTTCTGACTGATAAATGGCCGCTCATTCGGCCGGCGAATTATCCGGAGGGCGTGCTCGGAGACGGTTATAGAATAATTGAAGTCGGGGTTTATAAAATTCTCATTATTAATTTAATCGGCCGAGTTTTTTTCCGCGACAATTTCGATTGCCCATTCCGCAAGATGCAACAAATCCTGGCGGAAACAAAAAGACAGAAGCCTGACGTGATCATCGTTGATTTTCACGCTGAAGCGACTTCTGAAAAAATTTCTTTCGCCAGACACTTTGACGGTCAAGCAAGCGTCATCGTCGGAACGCATACGCATGTTCAAACAGCTGATGAACAAATCTTTGAAGGCGGTACTGCCTTTATTACCGACGTTGGCATGGTTGGTTTGAAAAAATCAAGTTTGGGTGTTGAACTCACCAGCGTGATCAAAAAGTTTTTCGACCAAACACCGCAGGCTTTTGACATTCCCGAGCATGGCACTTGCCAAGTAGATGGAGTTTTTGTTATAATTAAGCTGGAAACAAAACAAGCGGAAAAGATTGAACGAATCAAAATGGAAGTGGATATATAATGAGATTATTGAGAAAATTGAGAAAGTTGTCGTGCCAGAGGCAGATCCGTCCTTTGGCGGAGGATTATTGGGATTAATTGAAAACTATTTATATATCTCAAACATCCCAAATTTCCTAAACATCCCAATCATCGTAATAATCATAACAAATAAATAACTTCGTTCTTATGAATAAAGTTGAACTCGCCGCCTTAATTTCAGACAAATGCGGCGTTACCAAGAAGCAAGCGGAGGACATGCTTGAGCTCATGACTGAAACGATCGTGAACACCATCAAAACCGGCGGCGAAGTGACCCTCACCGGCTTTGGTACATTCTCTGCCCGCGTCCGCAAAGGCCGCGAAGGCGTCAATCCGCAGAACCCTTCCCAGAAAATCACCATCAATCCGACCAAGGTTGTGAAATTCAAAGCCGGCAAAACATTGAAAGATGCTTTGAAGGCCAGCCAAAATGTCGCAGCCGCTCCGACTGTTTAATCCCATTTTCAAACAACGAACACCGTTCTATATTGGAGCGGTGTTTAGTTTTATTTAACAAACGTAAATTTTTGTGCTACAATAATTTTGCTACAAATTACGAATCGTACAAATGTTACGTATTACAAATTTTACGATTAGGCTAATTAAATAAATTTAACCTTATCATGAAACCTGTATATTTTGTAATAATACGTAATTTGTAACATTTGTACGATTTGTAATTCGTAGCCATATGAATGACAATTGGTCAAAACATCTTGACGATCTTGAATCGTTTTATCATCCGGATAGATTTTTCAGCGGCCAAAAAATAAAACCGACGAATGATTTTGAAATTCAAGATCAATTTTTTCCAACCAGCTTTACCGAGGAATCACCCATGCCCGAGGAAGCTAAGCTGTCCGTGGACATTTTTCAGGACGAAAAAAATCTTTATGTGGTGGCTCCGCTATCAGGCGCCAATCTGAATAATTTGACCGTCTCACTCGACCGAGATGTTTTAACAATCCGAGGCGAACGAAGTCATGATCTCGCTAAACAAGAGAAAAATTATTTATACAAAGAATGTTATTGGGGAAAATTTTCCCGCAGTTTGGTTCTGCCCGTGCCGGTTGACTCGAAAAGGGTTGAAGCGACTTTAAAGGATGGCGTGCTCAAGGTCACCTTACCGAAAGCCGAGGAAGAAAAAATCGTTTCAATCAAAATTAAAGAAGATTAAGGCTACAAATTACAAATCGTACAAATGTTACAAATTACAAATTTACTAAAAAATGGGTTTGCAAAATTTGTATCATTTGTAATTCGTAGCCTATGAATAATTATCTTTCTGGAATAATTGATCGTTTTGAAAATGACAAAGCCGTGATCATTCTGAATGACGGGCAACAACTAATCTGGCCAAAATCAAAATTGACCGATGACACGACGGCCGGTCAGGCGGTTAGTCTTTATTTGAGCGAAGATGAATCCGGCGCAGAAAACAAAAAACAATTGGCCAAGGATGTCTTGAACGAAATTCTTAACGGTGAAGAATAAACCTATGGAAATAACAGTCAATCCCAATACGCGTCCGCCATTTTTGAAATGGCTGATTATTTTTTTTGGCGCGCTTCTTGTTTTAGCCGCAATTTTGATCGGCGCTTCGTTTGCCTTGGCTTATAAATACGAAAACAAGATTTATCCGGGCGTTAAAATTGACAATGTTTCACTCGGCGGATTAACTGAAGCTCAAGCTACAAATGTCGTCAGCGGTAAATTCAAACAAACATACGGACATGGCTTTACTTTTGTTTTCAATAATAACACCAAGCAGATTGCCAACGACGATATTTTGAAATTAAATTTGGAAAGCATGATCAGCAGCGCCTACGGCCAAGGCCATGCGAACAATCTTTTTAAACGACAGCTTAAACTGCTGGTCTATCCGATATTCAAGAAAAAAATCTTGCTTGATTATCAACTTGATAAAAATTTATTGAAAGAAAAACTGCTTTCCGAGTTCGCCATCCTAGAAAATCCGGCGCGAAATTCAGAAATAGTTTTGAATATCATAGACGCAGACAAACGCACATACGATCTCTCTTTCGCCAGCGCCACCATCGGCGAATCATTCAATTTCAATGAAGCGATAAATTTTCTCGATAACAAAATTAAGTCTTTCAAAAATCCGACTATTACTCTTTCTCGCGCGGCTGATTATCCGAAAATCACAACCGAACAAGCAATGGCCCAAACCGAAAGAATAAAACAACTCCTCGCCCTGCCGGAAATCGAATTTTACTTTGATCAAAAAACATGGCCAATAAAATGGTCTGATTTTTCTCATTGGTTATCACTCGACACAAATTCATCCGGACAAACCGAAGTGGTCCTCAATCAAGAAATGCTGGGAGGACAACTGGACGCCATCGCCCAAGAAATAAACCAAAAAGCAGTTGACGCCAAACTGCAAATAAAAAGCGGGCGGGCGGTTGAATTTGAAGCCAGTCAACAGGGACAAGCGCTTAATATTGAAACAAGTCTCGCCAACATCAACGAACAAATTCTGGTTAACGCGAAAACACAAGTGGAATTAACCGTTAATGTCACAGAACCGGAAATCAGCGTAGCCACGACCAATGATCTCGGCATCAAAGAATTGATTGGTTCCGGATTTTCCACTTTTTCAGGCAGTCCGGTCAACCGACGACACAATATTGGCGTTGGCGCCGCCACGTTAAACGGCTTTTTGATCAAACCCGGCGAAGAATTCTCTCTAGTCAAATCGCTTGGAGAAATTGACGCGCAAGGCGGCTACAAACCTGAATTGGTTATAAAAGCAAATAAAACCGTGCCTGAATACGGCGGCGGACTGTGCCAAATCGCGACCACGGTTTTTCGCGCGGCGCTCGCTTCAGGATTGAAAATAACCGCCAGGAAAAATCACGCCTACCGCGTGCCTTATTATGAACCGGCTGGAACTGATGCCACTATTTACGTTCCTCTTCCTGATGTAAAATTTATCAATGACACTGAACATTATATTTTGATCCAAACGAAAATGTGGGGAGACAATTTAACTTTTGAATTTTGGGGAACGAAAGATAGCCGAGTAATCACTTTTGAAGGACAGAATAAAACAAGTAACCTGAAAGAATTAAAACCGAAAATTTTCAATGTCACGAATCCCGGGCCGGCCAAAGAAATTGAGACCAGCGAACTTAAGCCGGGAGAAAAAAAGCGCGTGGAATATGCTCATGCCGGCGCAGACACTGTTTTCTACCGATATATCAAACGTGTTGACGGCACTGAAGAAAAAGAGACTTGGTCCAGCCATTATAAAGCGTGGCAAGCGGTTTGGCTGATCGGCGTTGATCCGACGAAAGTTCCACCGATTGAAACCGCTCCAACCGCGCCGCTCACTGAAACAATTTCCACTTCGCCGGAAACTGTTGTTGAATAAAAATCTTAACTTAAAACCCCGCTGTTTATGAACAGCGGGGTTTGTTTTTAACTGTTTCCTGTCGATATTTCTTTACTGGTTTTCTTTGGTTTCCGCAGTTTATTCAAATAGTTCGGATTAACCGTGTAAGTGATTATCACGCACGCAGAGCCTCCGATTATCTTGTGTCCTCCCTTTTCCAAACTTTCAATTGCACGGTTAATCGTTTTAGTAACTGCTTCTGAATCATAACCGGAATCGTTGTGAAAAAGATCTATAAACTTAACTCGGGTACTCATGTCGCACCTCCTTTAACGTTTTTCTTGGACTTCTTCTGCTTCGCGTCGAAAGTTTCAAATTCGTTAATAAGCTCCAACAACCACTTGACCGTGTATTGTGAAAAATACCTTCCGCCAGTGTAATCATTCAACTTGTTCAAAATGCGTTTTGTTTGAGCTCGCGCCGTAAACCACATCAGAAAACATTTCCGAAAAGCAAACCACAATGCTTTGCCTTCATCATCAACAGATCGTCTATCAATATATTCTTCAGTTTCTTTCCAAGACATTTTGAAAACGAGCGCTTCTTCCAATGTTTCGTCAAACTGTTTCTTTAGCATTGTTTGAACGGTCTCACGACAAAGACTGCATGACTTCAAATGCCTTACGGCCCTTTTCCTCGGCGGCCTTGTTCCACGATTTACAAATTTAGCCATTTGATCAAATGTAAGGTGCGCAGGTTCTCGCGACATTATTTCCCTC
>JBBTXH010000100.1:0-2588 GCA_038062385.1 Patescibacteria group bacterium | reverse complement strand
TTTTTGTTCAGGCGAAGCCGAGCGTGAGCCTGGCTTTACCTAAAAACAAAAATCCCATGCTTGTCGTGTCTGCCCCTGAAAAGAGATTTTCATATTAGTGTAGCAAATCTGATTGTTTCGTCAATACTCTATATTAGCACTTCCAATAAATTCTGTCAATACCTGACAACAAAGTTATTATTTTGCTTATTTTAGATAACTTTTTAATAGCCTCCACCCAGCTCAATTTGCTTTCGAATATTGACCACTACCACTATACCATTTGTGGAACAAGTGAACTAGGGTTGATTTATACGCACATTATCCTCACTATATCCACAATAAAAAAAATAAACGTACGGACAGAACATTGTTCTGTCCGTACGTTTATTTTTTTAAATGATTTTATCAATCAATCCATATTTAAGCGCATCATCAGCGGTCATGTAGAAATCTCGATCCGAATCTTTTTCAACTTTTTCCACCGGCTTGCCGGTATGCTTGGCCAAAATTTTATTTAAATTTTCTTTCACGCGCAAAATCTCTTCAGCTTGAATTTTGATATCGCTCGCTTGTCCCTGCGCGCCGCCCATGACTTGATGAATCATAACTTTTGAGTTCGGCAACGCAAAACGTTTTCCCTTTGCGCCCGCGGTAAGCAGTACTGATCCCATACTCGCGGCCATGCCCACGCAAATCGTTACTACGTCCGGTTTGATATATTGCATGGTGTCGTAAATGGCAAGACCAGCTGATACAGATCCGCCCGGAGTATTGATATAAATTTTAATATCTTTTTTCGGATCTTCGCTTTCCAAATATAATAGTTGGGCAATAACCGCGTTGGCCACCTGATCATCAATGGCTGTGCCGAGAAAAATAATTCTCTCGCGGAGCAATCGTGAATAAATGTCATACGCTCTTTCGCCGTAACTTGATTTTTCAATGACTGTTGGGATGAGATACATAATAATATTAATAATAGTAAACATTTACTGTGATAGCACGAATAAATATGAACTGTAAGAATTAACAGCGTTGTATATAGTTTATTCTATAGGATCAATGATTATCCCGATAAATTAGTTCAACGCGATGCTCCGCAGGGTGGCTTTTTGACGCCAAAAAGTCACCAAAAAGCGCCGGGGCTCCGAATTCGCGTGGGTACAATTAATGTTCGTGGGAAATGAAGTGGCGAACTCCTCCCCGGACCCCGTGAAATGCAACGCAATCACGATAAACCATGAAAAATAACATCCGACTAAACTGTAAACAACGCTCAACAATCTTACATATGAACGTTAGAGCGTTCAAAGATTATCATTGCCTTTTGCAAACGGAACTGTTTTTGCTGTCTCTTCTCCGTGTTTCATTCTCTTTTCTATTGAAAGTTTTAATCCTTCCAAAGCAGTTCTTGATATAAAACTTAAAAAATCATCTAACTCCTTACGGCTAACTCCTTCAAAACGTTTCTTGTCTTGTTCATACTCGAAACGCAAATCTTCGCAAAAAAAATAAAAAACATCATCAACTCTTTCATCAAAACCGGTTTTGCCTCGAATTGTCCTGCTTTCTCTGAATGTATCAATAAGTTTCTTTTCCAGTTCATCACTGGTTATTCCTCCAATCCCTGATAAGAAACATCCTCTGAGCTTACTCAAAACAAGCTTTTCAAATGATTTTTCTTGTAAATCCACTATTTCTACTTCTGATGCTTTTATTTCTTTCATATCACAAATAATATTGAAAATAAATTCACGATAACTACTGATACTCTCTAACATGAACTGAATCAATAATAATACAAAATGACGGTCTAGTCAAAGCGTCGTTGTATTCTTATTAGAAATGAGACATAGAGGCATCTTAAATATCAATGTTCTGTTGACTAAACTTATATTTCACGGGGTCTGGGGTGAACTCTTGCCGTTGTTAGAACCACGAACGTAAATAGAACCACGCAATTGTGAACCCCAGCGCTTTTGCCTACTTTTGGCGTCAAAAGTAGGTCTGCGAAGCAACGTACTTTGATGTCTTATTTGATATAAAAAAATGAACACTTGACGATCATCAGTCTTTATTGAATCTATTGTCCGCTGAAATATTTTCATCCGGGAAACAACACAAAACATTATCCAAATATTCAATACCGCAAAAGTAATCGCAAATTGAAACGTTTTTTATAGCGCATTTGTGAATATCGGTTTTCTCTTTTTCATTCCACGGACATGGCATTTGCTTCCACGACGTTTTGTCTTCGGAGGTTAAATCAATGTCCATGTTGGCGCCGTCTAATTTTTTGATATTCATAAAGTTAAAGACTCTAGACTAGAGACCCAGACTATTTAAGTTTCTTCTTGGGTTTGCGTCTTGGTAAAAAATTATTTCTTGAAACAACCGTCCGCCCAATTTCTTTTTCCAACTGTTCTTTGGCGATACCGGCAATTCGCCCACCTCTGCTTGCGTCTTGTTTCAGTTTGTGAACTCCTTTGGAATTTTCGGTTTTATGAATCTCGGTTGTTGATCTTTCACCAAGCATTGTAAAAATCAGCTCAAAATCGTCCATATGGTCGCGGTAATTTTGGATTTTAAAGCCTTTTATGTTTTTA
>JBBTXH010000099.1:0-10145 GCA_038062385.1 Patescibacteria group bacterium | reverse complement strand
GATAAAACCGGTGACGCTCGGCGTATTTCTTACCACGTACCAGGAGTCGTCGGTCACGATCATTTCCACGAAAACATAACCCGGGAAAATTTTCTCGGTGATGATTTTTCGCTTGCCGTTTTTAATTTTTATTTTCTTCTCGGTCGGAATGAGCATGTTGAAAATTTTGTCCTCCATGTCCATTGATTCTATTCTTTGTTTCAAATTCTCGGCCACGTTTTCTTCGTAACCGGAATAAGTATGGATGACGTACCAGCGCCGACCGCGCTCTTCTGATTGTTTTGGCATAATGGCTACAAATTACAAATCGTAGGAATGTTACAAATTACAAATTTACGAATGGACGGAAGAACAGATGGCATGCAGCAAGTTCTTTTTACAAATCGTAGGAATGTTACAAATTACAAATTTACGAATGAACGTAAGAACAGATGACATGTATCAAGTTCTTTCGTTCTTTGGTTCTTACGTTTTTTTTAAATAAATAAAGTTAATAGCTTGGAAAAAGCATAATCGAGTACGCCGAGAAAAGCGGCCACAAAAAGAGAAATGCCAATGACGATTAAAGTGTGTTTGGTTGTTTCTTTTTTTGTCGGCCAAGAAACTTTTCGCAGTTCTGCTTTGGCTTCGATTAAGTACTTCACTAAACGGTTTTCTTTTAAATTCATATTATGTTGAAAATGTTAGAGTTGTTTGAGGAGGATGTAGGTTGGTAGGGTTGTAGGGCGGTAGGCAGTAGGTTGCTTAAATGTTTCTATGCTTTATTGCTTAAATGTTTTTGCTATTCTAAAAAGGCCCTTCGGCCCTCACGTAAGTATTATAGGATAAAATTATAAATAGCGCAAGGCGTGTGGATGTGACTAAATTTAGTCAAATAACATGGTATTGACAATAGGTGTGAATTGCGGTAATTTTGTGTGTTGATCGGCGGACGCTGAAGGAGGAATTAATGACCAAAGGGGAGCTTGATGATTTGAAGGTCGGTGATGTATTACAATATGATAATACCGTAATGAAGTGGGTTGTCGTAAAAGAACTTGAAGGAAAAGCATTTGTTGCATCGCATACATTGGTTGTTAGATGGTCAGAGCGTGAACTTTGGAGACTTTATCATCGAGGCAAATTTAGTGGTAAGCCGATTTACGGTGTTCGATTAACAAAGCGTGGTTTTCAACGATTGAAAATGGGGGATGTACTCAAGGATAATGTTTTTGATTTGTCCTGGGTGATTGTTATGAAGACTGAAGATGGTGATTATATTACTACGAAGACCATGTTAGTTAAAGAAACAGAGTTGAGTGAATGGAGCCTTTTATCAAAAAGGAGGTGGGTAGATGACTAGAGCAGAATTTGATGACATGGAAATCGGCGACACGGTGCAAAGCGCGCATTCTGGATTGGGATATGTAATCATCGCTGGAGACAAAGTAAAGGGATTTACCGCGGTTCGGATGATGAACATTACAAACCCCGACGAATGGACTCGCGTTCAGAAACCGCGAAGAGAGAAAGAATAATCATAACAAAAATCAACGCATTCAAAATGACGTTGATTTTTTGTTTTTCATTTTAAAATAAAATCTGTTTCTCCTCGCTCTGCCATAAAAAATTACGCTCTGCTCCATTGATAACTACTGTACCGGACAAAGTGTTATCAGGCAAAGTTTGGACATCATGACAATTTTCAATCGTTTCTCCGGCAATGGTTTTTATAAGCTCATTACCGTGAAATGGATAACATTCTCCGCCAACATAAACTCGTCCCGCCAAATCGCCATCAGGCTGGGTGTGAATATATTCACAATCTTCAATTTCCTCCCCGGCAATGGTTTTAATAATCTCATTACCGTGAAATGGATACCGTTTTCCGCCAACATAAACTCGTCCCGCCAAATCGCCATTGGGCTGGGTGTGAATATATGCACAACATTCAATCACTTCCCCGGCAATGGTTTTTATAATCTCATTACCGTGAAACGGATATGTCATCCCATTCACCATAACTCGCCCCGCCAAATCGCCATTGGGCCGGGTGTAAATATCTTTACAACCGTTAATCTTTTCACCGGCAATGGTCTTTGTAATCTCATTACCGTGAAATGGATAGCGTTTCCTGTCAATATAAACTTGCCCAGCCAAATCGCCATTGGGCTGGGTGTGAATATCTGCACAATCTTTAATCGTTTCACCTGCAATGATTTTAATAATTTCATTACCGTGAAATGGATACCATTTCCCACCCACCATAACTCGTCCCGCCAAATCGCCATTGGGCCGGGTGTGAATATTATCACAACTGTCAATCTTTTCTCCGGCAATGGTTTTTATAATCTCATTACCGTGAAATGGATACCATTTCCCACCCACCATAACTCGTCCCGCCAAATCGCCATTGGGCCGGGTGTGAATATTATCACAACTGTCAATCTTTTCTCCGGCAATGGTTTTTATAACCTCATTACCGTGAAATGGATACCATTCTCCACCAACCTTAATTCGTCCCGCCAAATCGCCATTGGATTGAAAATGAAAATCATTTCCATTCTGAATATCTTCGTTGGTTTTCTCTCGCAGTTCCATGATAAAATCATAAATTTCTCCAGGAAGAAATTCTCCAATGTTTTTCCTTAGCGAGTCATACTGCTGTTCCCACTTGTTTTTGAGCGCTCTCGCTCTGCCCCAACTTTTGGTTTCTTTAGCTTTTTCGTATGCCAAAATAAACTGGTCTTTGAGAGTTTGCAGTTGTTCGTAATCGTTTTTTATTTGTTGGCAACGTGAAAGCATAATTTAAAATCAGTGGATCATGTAGCTATCAAGTAGATCAGTATTAATTACGTGTCAGCTAGATATCTAGATTTTTCACGTTTTTAGCGTGCGTCTGAATAAAGCGTTTGCGCGGCGCCACGTCAGAACCCATTAAAACATCAAAAACTTTATTGGCTTCTTCCGCGTCTTCAATGGTAACAAGTTTTAAAACGCGATTGGCCGGATCCATGGTCGTCTCCCAAAGTTGTTCAGGATTCATTTCACCAAGACCTTTGTAGCGTTGAATGTTTACGCCCTTAACTTTGAACGTGCTCTCATCTTCGGCAGTTGCTTCTTCTCCGTTTATGTCACCATGAGTCGCATCGAATGGTCCTTTTCCAGTTACTTTATCCTCAACAACTTGAGGCGAATTCTTTTGAAATTTTTTTAGAATATCGTCCAGCGCGTCTTCGTTGTAAACATATTCAGCTTCTTTACCGTGTTTGATCAAAAATAATGGCGGCTGGGCAATGTAAATATGTCCTTCGATGATAAGTTGTTGGAAATGGCGATAGAACAGAGTTAAAAGCAAAGTGCGGATATGAGAGCCATCCACGTCAGCATCGGTCATGATAATAACTTTATTGTAGCGCAAATGAGTCAGATCAAATTGTTCGCCGATGTTCGTACCGAGCGCGATGATCAGAGATTTGACTTCATTGTTGGCGAGCATTTTATCAAGACGGGATTTTTCCACGTTAATGATTTTTCCGCGCAGAGGCAGAATCGCTTGGAATTCGCGGTCGCGTCCTTGTTTGGCGCTGCCGCCGGCGGAATCGCCCTCCACAATATACAATTCGCAATCAACCGGTTCGCGGCAGGAGCAGTCAGCCAGTTTTCCCGGCAAGCTCAAACTGTCCAGAACGCCTTTGCGCAAAACGGTCTCGCGCGCAGCCCGGGAAGCGCGGCGCGCTTGGGCGGCGAGCAAGGCTTTGCTCAAAATCGCTTCAGCGTCTCTAGGATGTTCTTCGAGAAAGATCGCTAAATATTCAGAGAGAACACTGTCAATGACCGGTTTAACTTCAGCGTTACCGAGCTTGGCTTTGGTTTGACCCTCAAATTGCGGATCAACTATTTTTATACTAATGATCGCGGTCAGTCCTTCACGCACATCATCGCCGGATAAATTTTCATCTTTTTCTTTTAGAATATTATTTTTGCGAGCGTAATTATTCAAAGTTCTGGTCAAAGCGGTGCGAAAACCGGCCACGTGCATGCCGCCTTCAGGGTTTAAAATATTATTGGTGAAAGCGAGCAAGGTTTCGTCGTATTCCTCGGTGTATTTGATGGCGATTTCCACGTTGATATCTTCGGGCATGGCGTGTTTGTCAACGTAAAAGATATTGTCATGTTTTTGTTTGTCTTTTTTGTTTAATTGTCTGGCGTAAGATTGTATTCCGCCTTCAAAATAAAAAGCATATTGCTTCGGTTTTTCAGCATTACGCAAATCAATGCAAATTATTTTGATGCCTTTGGTGAGGTAGGCTTGCTGTCTCAAACGAGTCAAGATTTTTCCCCAGCTGAATTCCAGCTCGGTAAAAATAGTAGGATCTGATTGAAAAGTAATAGTCGTGCCGCGCGTGAAAAGTTCTTCCGGAGAATACGGATCAATTTTAACCGGACGTTTGATTTTGCCAATCTCTTTAACTTTTTGTTGCGGATTTCCTTGTTTGTATTCCTGTTCGTAAATTTTGCCGTCGCGTTTAACCTCGGCGCGAAGATATTTTGACAGCGCGTTGACCACTGACACACCGACACCGTGCAGTCCGCCGGAAACTTTATAGCCGCCTTCGCCGAATTTCCCGCCGGCATGGAGCTTGGTTAAAACCGTTTCCAGAGCGGAGACTTTGGTGGTTCTGTGGATATCCACTGGAATGCCGCGGCCATTGTCAGAAACAGAACAGATTTCACCCGGTAGAAGTTTGATAATGATTTCATTGCAATGTCCGGCCATGGCTTCATCAATGGAATTGTCCACGACTTCCCAGATCATGTGGTGCAAGCCCTCGGTTGAAGTGTTGCCGATGTACATGCCCGGTCTTTTTCTGACCGGCGCCAAGCCCTCGAGTACTGTGATTTGCTCCGCGTTATAGCCCGTGTCCGCGCCTTTCTTTTTTTGTTCCTTTAGTGTCATATTGATAAATATATAATAAAAAATAAAATCAATTGAAAAGACATTTTTCAACATCACGAACTACTAGCATCTTATCATAAAATTTAGATTATGTGAATAGTTGATGATAAAAGAAAGTGGAAAAACAGTTTTGGTTTTTTCTTAGTTTGTGATACTATATACTTGTCTTATTTATCCCAAACATCTCAAACATCTTAATAATCCCAATTATCCCAACTTTTCCAAACGTCCCGCAAATCCTCCTCATCTTTCTAATCCTCCCAATCCTTCTAATCTTCCTAATCCTAATTCCCCATGTCTAACATCATTTACGACAATCTAAGCGACAAAGAACTCAAGACCGGTTACTGGTATGTCACGCATCGAGTACTTTTGAAAAAAATCGGAATTTTTGCGTTGGCCATTGTTTCCGGCGGGCTTTTGATTTACGGCGCGATCGGATTGATTAATTATTACATTGTTGATCGCTCGCAAAATTTGGCGCTGGAAGCTGATTTGGCGAAAAATAAATTGGATCAAAATTTACTCGCGGAAATAAATAAGCCAAAAGATTTGCAAATACTTGAAACAACGGTGGTGGAAGGCGCGGGTGGCAGTTATGATTTGATCACAGAAGTAATCAATCCGAATGCGCAGTGGGCGGTGGAAGCAGTTGATTATTATTATGTGTTTGGCGAGGATAAATCAAATGTTAAGAACGAATATATTTTGCCGGGACAAGAAAAATTCCTTTTATTTTTAAATTATAAATCAAATAAAACAATTTCGTCAGCGAATATTGTTTTGGAAAATATTAAATGGAAAAAGGTCGCAGACTATGGCAGTCTGGCGGAAAAAGTTTTGCAGTTTGAATTTGCCAATGAGAAAGTGCTGTCCTCGAAAAAGAGCGGCTTGTCGGCGGAGCAGGCAGTGGCTAATGTGAGCTTTGATATTCTCAATAAAAGTCCGTATAATTTCGTTGAGCCGCGGTTTATCGTGTTTTTGACGCGAGGCAAACAACCGGTGGGCGTGACGCAATTCAGCGTTGATTCTCTTCTGTCAGGCGAGAGCCGCAGTCAAAGCATAAATTTTTTCCAAGATGTTTCAAGCGGTACGACCGTCTCTATTATTCCGGATATTAATATTTTGGATAGCAGTGTTTTTAAAGGGTTTGATAATACGGGAAAGTTGAAATAAATAACAAGCAAGACAAGTTACAAATCCGTTTTAACTAACTTGTTTTACTCGTCTTGCTTGTCTTGCTCGTTTTACTCGTTATCTGAGTTTATGTTACGCGTGGCTGTGGAAAATTTAAGAAAATTCGACTGGATTTTATTCCTGTCGGTTTTTTTATTGTTTTGTTTTGGTTTGGCCGCAATTTACAGCGTCAGTTTGGGTTCCGGCAATCCAGATTTCAATGATTTTAAAAAACAGGTGGTTTTTGGTGTTATCGGATTTTTAATTTTATTTATTTTAGGTTTAGGAAATTACACTGCTTTGCGCGTTTACAACAGAACAATCTTTGCTTCAGTTTTGGCTTTGTTGGTTTTTGTTTTATTGTTCGGCGCGACGGTGCGCGGCACCAAAGGCTGGTTTTTGCTCGGTGGTCTTGGCTTTCAACCGGTGGAGCTCGCCAAAGTGGCGTTGATAATATTGCTCGCGAAATTTTTCAGCAATCGTTTGCAGAGATTTCAAGTGAGCAAGCACATCATTGTCAGTTTGGCGCTGTGCGTTTCTTTGGCGTTGCCTGTTTTACTTCAGCCTGACTTGGGTTCAGCCATGATCTTATTCGGCATTTGGTTCATTCTTTTGACGCTGACAGGCATTAAATTAAGATTCTTTTTATTATTGTTTCTAATTTTTGTGATCATCGCCACTGCTTCGTGGGGATTTATTTTGAAGGATTATCAGAAAGAAAGAATTCTGGTTTTTCTCAATCCGCAGAATGATCCTTTGGGCGGCGGTTATAATGTTTCCCAATCAATTATCGCCATCGGCTCCGGAAAATTTTTCGGCCGTGGATTGGGATTTGGTTCCCAGAGTCAATTGAAATTCATTCCGGAAACTAAAACCGACTTCATTTTCGCGGTTATTGCCGAGGAACTCGGTTTATTCGGAGTATTAATTGTTTTGGGATTATGGGGATTGATTTTTTATCGCCTGATGAGGATTGCCAAACGAGCCAGAGATGATTTCGGGTTATTCTTGGTTTTGGGCGTTATGTCTTTATTTATATTGCATTTGATCGTCAATATCGGCATGAACATGGGCGTTACGCCGGTCATGGGTATTTCTTTGCCCTTTCTTAGTTACGGGGGCAGTTTTTTGGTTGTAAGTTTAGCTCTGATTGGCGTGGCGGAAAGCGTGAATGTCCGCAGTTAGATATGGCTACAAATTACAAATCACTACAAATTTACAAATTGGTTTGGATTGTTTTGTTGTTCTTTCGTTCATCCGTTCATAGGTCTATTTGTAACATACGTAGTGATTTGTAATTTGTAGCCCTTTAGCCTGATTTGACAAAAAAAACTAATTTGATACAATAACCCGCGAATATGTTACCTGAGCAATTCAAATCATTAAAACTTATTTCCGAGTGTCCGGTTTGCCGTCAGAAACAGTTTTCCGCTGAAATAAAGCTGATTGAAGAAAGGCCGTCCGGACAATTGTTGCACGTGCAATGTAAAAGCTGTCAAAGCTGTTTGGTTGTTTTTATGTCCTTTAATGAGCAGGGAATAAACATGCTCGGCGTGCTGACTGATTTGGCCAGCGAAGAAGTAAGTAAGTTTTTTCAGCGCGGGCCACTTGTGGCTGATGATGTTTTGAACGCGCGAGCTGAAATTGTGGAGGGTGATTTTATTAAAAAATTGATGACTAGTGTTATTTTAAAGTAAAAAGTAAGTTGCGTTTATTATAAATATTTTATTGTATGTTTTACGAATTGAAAGCAAAACCAAGAAAAGAAGAAGGCAAGAAGGTCCGTGGGCTCAGAGCTGGCGACAAGGTGCCGGCAGTGATTTATGGTCCGGAAGTAAAAGAAAACATTATTTTGACTTTGGGTTATAATGAATTCAAAAAGATTTATGACCAAGCCGGAGAAAACTCTTTGATCAATTTAATGATCGAGGGCGAGACCAAGCCGCGCGAAACATTGGTTAAGGACGTTTCCTATGAACCGCTGTCCGATCGGATCAGTCATGTTGATTTTTATCAAATCAAAGAAGGCCAAAAACTGGAAATTAAAGTTGGCTTGAAGCTGGTCGGCGAATCGCCGGCAGTGAAAAGTTTGGGTGGCGTTTTATTCCAAAATTTGAATGAGCTCGGAGTAAAATGTTTGGCCAAAGACATGATTTCGGAAATTGAAATTGATATTTCAAATTTAACCGCGATTGACGATAAGATTGTGGTTAGAGATTTGAAGGTGCCGTCAACTCTTGAAATTACGGAAGATTTGAATACTGCGGTGGTTATCATCACTTTGCCGGAAGAAGAAAAAGTCGAGACTGCGGCTACGGTAGAAATGCCGAAGGTGGAAGGTGAAGAGAAGAAAGAAGGTGAAGAGGGAGCGGAGGCCAAGGCTGAGCCGGAAAAGAAAGCTGAGAAAAAATAAATTTTGTAATAATAGAATAACAGTCTCGCCGCAGGCGGGACTGTTTGTTTTAGATGTTGGAATTGTTCAAGATGTATTTTGGACAGCTATTGATAGGCGCATTGTTTTAGGGACAATTTGAACAATTCCAACAAAAATCGTGGTATAATAATGGAAACATAATTTTAGTGGAATATGAAAAAAGAAGAGAAAATAAAGATAAAATTTTATTCTTTTGGTTTGATTGTTATTATTTTGGCAATTGCCGGAATCAGCGTTTTTTTTCTAATAACAAAGTCTTTGTCGGAAAAGAGCATTGTTCAGCAGGCAATCCAACAGTTGATCGCGCAAAAACTGGAAATCTGCGAGCAAACGCGCAAGTTGGATGGATTGTGTTTTGAAGGCGAAGAGCCGCTCGTTTATTCTGTCATGATTGAAAATCATTCAGCCAGCCGACCGGTCAGCGGCATTGGTCAAGCTGTTTTGGTTTACGAAGTGGTGGTGGAAGCGCCGATCACCAGATTTTTAGCAATATTTTATGCTGATAATAATTTAAAAAAAATCGGACCGGTGCGATCAGCGCGGCCGTTCTTCGTTGATTGGGCGACAGAGTTCAAGGCGCCGTATAGCCATGTTGGCGGTTCCAATGAAGCGCTTGATTTGTTGGCGAAAAGTTATCAGTACGACTTGAACGAATTTTCAAGCGGGCAATATTTCTGGCGAAAACCAAGTCGTCCCATGCCGCACAATGTTTACACTTCCAACGAATTGATTGTTTTAGCGGTTCAAAATAAAAACTGGCAAGTGAAAAATAATTTTGATTTCTGGAAATTTATGCCGGAAAGTAAAACTGCCGTTGAACCGGTTGCGATTTTGGACATTAAAGTTGATTTTGGCACGAATGAATATTCGGTTGAATGGAAATATGATTTAGAAAACAAGAAATACGTTCGTTATCAAGCCGGCAATATTTATAAAGACAGCGATGGCAACGCGGTGACAGCGAAAAATGTTGTTTTAATGTTCACCGACGCAAAAATTATTGACGATTATGGTCGTAAAAAAATTAAGACAATCGGTTCGGGCCAGGCCGTCGTTTATCGTGCTAACGAGATGATCGAAGCTGAATGGCGTAGGTCGAGTTTGAAAGAACGCACGAGATTTTTTGACGCGTTGGGGAAAGAGATCGCGTTTTATCCGGGCAACACGTGGATTGAGGTGGTGGCGGACTAGGGGGTAGGGCGGTAGGATTGTAGGAAAGTAGGTAATTGAAGGGTTTTGTTATTTATGATAATGTAATGTAGGGGAAGAACACTGTTCTTCCCGTGCATTACATTGTTCAAAATATTTTTATGCCGGAAAAAATAAAATTTGAAGTAGAGAAAAAATCATTTCTCGATAATTGGATTGAGAAGGAATTCAACGAGCAATATGATTCGCAAGTGAGGATCTTGCATGATTTGAGATTGCTTGAAGTTTTTCCGGGCAAGGACGTAATGGGGATTATCGGTATTGATGGTAAAGAATATCCGGTGCCATCAAAAGAAGATATTATTCGTGAAATAAAAAGCAACCCTGAAAAATACGAAACGAAAATGAAACAGGGGTTTACGCAAATTCAGTTGACGCCGTTCGCTG
>JBBTXH010000098.1:0-1123 GCA_038062385.1 Patescibacteria group bacterium | reverse complement strand
CAACCTTGACCTGATATTTTTTCAGAAACATGGCTACCCTTTTTGTTCAGAATCAAACGGATTTTCATCTCGTTCCCAAGCCCCAGCTTAATCTTCTCGTTCCCAAGCTCCATTCCCTCTCGTTCCCAAGCTCCAGCTTGGGAACGCACTTGCCCCTGAAGCTCCAGCTTCAAAGCCTCAATTCATCAACCTCAATTACTCCGGCCTTACGATCAATAAAATAACTGGCGCTTGAGTATCTCCAATATTCAGGTCTTTCAACATATCCCCGGCGCACAGGATTCGCATGGATATATTCAATCTTCTGCATCAACATCTTTTCATCGCTTATCATCTGCGGGTGGAAACCTTCCTGCCATATCTGATACGAACTCTCCGTCTTATATCTTTTTTTGAAATAGGCAAACTGGTTCAACATCCACGTCCTGTTTTTTATTTTCATGCTTTCAATAAGCTCTCTGGATGTATAGCTTTTGAATGATTTCATTACCTCCGGCAATTGACCCGCAGAGACAATCAGGTGGAGATGGTTTTCCATGATTACATAAACATACAACTTCATCCTTTTTTCCTTACGATAAAAATTGAGCGAGCGCATAATTATTTCAAAATGGTCATTGCAAGTGAATACTGGAATCCATTCGACAGTTGAGGATGTTGTAAAATACAGGGCATCATCGTAGCTATCCGATATTTTGTAACGTTTTCTCATATTTCAATGCGAAGCTGGAACTTCTCCGCAATTGCGTTCCCAAGTTGGAGCTTGGGAACGAGTCAAAAAAGCATAGTTAGACTCCCGCACGCCGAAAGAGATTATACGGAATGCCGACATAATCAATATTCTTTTCTTTCATGTAGTCCTCTTCGAGGAAGCAGGCCGGGGCGTACACGATGATTTTTTTCTTCGGGTGTTCGGCGGTGAGTTTTTCGGCCAGAGTCAAATTGAGAGCCATGCGGGTAAGCTCATCAAAGTCCTGTTTGTACACCAGATAAATGACTGAATTGCCGTGTTCTCCCACGAAATAAGACTTTGCATTTACAGCGGACTTGTTTTTCAGGCTTTCGCCCGTGCAGAGGTAATATACATAATCAGCGAACTGCTTGAAGGTAGGCAGGTTGCCCG
>JBBTXH010000097.1:0-7578 GCA_038062385.1 Patescibacteria group bacterium | reverse complement strand
GTTTCTTATGCTGTGGGAGAAGACGGGGCTGGAACTTTTTACGTTACAGATTTTGTCCGGCGCGGATATTTGTATTTGCTGGCGATTGTTTTTTCAGTTGTCATCGTACTCATTGGGAAAAAACAGGGATTCAAATCACTGATCAGTTTGATTTTGACATTCGTGGTGATTATGAAATATATTGTGCCGAAAATCGTGGCCGGCGGAAATCCATTGTTCGTGAGTATTATCGGCTCAGTGATAATTTTGGCAGTGATAATTTATTTAACTTGGGGATTTAAATTGAAAGCGCATATCGGGCTTCTCAGTATTCTGCTTAGTTTGATTATCACCGGGTTGATTTCAATTTTATTCACAAAACTCACTGAACTGTCCGGTTTATCAGATGAGAATGCCATGTTTTTAGTTGGTTTGAGTAAGACAGCGATAAATTTCAAAGGATTGCTTCTGGCCGGCATAGTTCTCGGTACAGTGGGCGTACTTGACGACGTGGTAATCAGTCAGATTTCCAGTGTGGAACAATTGTCTGACGCGAACAAAAGTTGGAAGTTTAAGGAACTGTACAAAAGCGCGATGAAGGTGGGCGTTGACCATATCAGTTCCATGACCAATACTTTATTTCTAGCTTATGCCGGAGCGTCGTTGCCATTGCTTTTATTATTTAATTTAAATTCCGGACCGTTTATTAATTTTTCACAAATAATAAATAATGAAGCCATTGCCACGGAAATCGTGCGCACTTTGACCGGCAGTGTTGGCTTGATGCTGGCCATGCCGCTGTCAACTTTGATTGCCGCGAAATATTACGCGCGGAAATATAAAAATATAAAAACATAGAAATAGTATATGGTTTGGTTTAATACTTTATTCAGTGTAATCGTGGTCAGCCTGCTTTCTTTCAGCGGCGCGTTATTGTTTTTGATGAAAAAAGAACGGTCAACGCATTTTCTGTTATATTTGGTGAGTTTCTCCGTGGGCGCTCTGCTTGGCGATGTTTTTATTCATATTCTGCCTGAAATAGTTGAGAAAGAAAGATTTTCCGCGTCAACGGGTTTGTATTTCTTAATTGGTATTGTGATTTTTTTCGTGATTGAAAAATTCGCCAATTGGCATCACTGTCATGATTTGGAACATACTCATCATTTGAAAAAACTAGCGTACACAAATTTAATCGGCGACGGTCTGCACAATTTTATTGACGGTATGATTATCGCCGGCGTGTATTTAATCAGTTTTCCTCTTGGGTTGGCCACCACACTCGCCGTTGTTTTTCATGAAATACCGCAAGAGATCGGAGATCTTGGAGTTCTTATGTATTCAGGTATGAGCCGCGTTAAAGCATTGTTCTTTAACTTTTTTTCCGCTTGTTTGGCCTTGCTTGGAGCAATCGTTACGCTCATTGTTGTTGAGAATGTTGAAAATTTATTAGTTGTTTTGTTGGCCATTGCCGGCGGCGGATTTATTTATATTGCCGGTTCTGATCTGATTCCCGAATTGCACAAGGAATGTAAATTTTGCCGGTCAATTTATCAATTACTCTTTATTGTTGGAGGTATGGCGCTGATGTGGGGGTTGAAGTTGGTTGGGTAAAATTTTTAAAAATATAAAAATAAAAAATAGAAAAAATATAAAAAAATAAAAATAAAAAGCCCGCCTTTTGTGAAAGACGGGTTTTTTGTTATTCAGTGAAGGTGAGCGGAACGCAGAGTACTCGCACTTTTTGAGAAAATCGTTTGCAAGCTTGAATAAAGCGTTGGTCAATAACCAACCATTCCACTAACTTGTCTACTTTTTTGCCCAAGAATTTTAGTGCAATGAAGGAAAGGATAAAAGGGGAGAATACAATGGCGAGTGCTGATAGAATGATAAATTTGAAAGGGGCGCAAAGGAGATCAAATAAAAATCCTACCAAGGTTTTTTCTGAGATCGGGTCATCTAAAAAGTAAGCGAGTTTGTACAATGGATTCTTTTTCGAAATCGTCATTTGGCACCTCCCAAGGTGGTATCAGTCGCGGTTTGTTCTTCAACGAAAGTAATCAATGGACAGACGTGTTCTTTTTTGGCCTTGATGTAGGCAATGGTCAATTGATAGACAGATGAATTTTTAAGCGACCCAAAAGACTTTTTGAACGAAACAACAAGTAAACAAAAACTTATGAGACATGTTGCGACTATTGCGAGACAGAGCAAGAGGATAAAAATTCGTGACGTTTCTTCAGGGTATTGCCAGAACAAACAACTAAGTCCGATAATGGTCAACGGGTAAATCGGCAAGATGCGAAATCCTTTGATTGTCGGCAACCAGGTTATTTTTTTCTGATCCTCTACGTCTGGGACAGGCAGGGTTATTGGGAAATAAAATCCGAAAGCGACAAAAATAATTTCTAAAATTGTGCAAAGTATCGCTGTAATACAGCCTAGAATTAATAGCAAGATCGGAAAGGCAGTCACGGCCAAGATGAATCGCCAAAAAAATTCGCACAAATTAGTTTGATTGTTTTCCGGCTTGTCATACCAACTGTAAGTGTATTTGTAAAGAACACTGTTTTTGGAGATTGTCATTGGGAACCTCCTTTGGCGTTTCGCCAAGTCCACTTTTTATTCTAATAAGAAACTTTCGTTTTGTCAAATCTTGTAACTTGTCAACACTACTCTGATTACCGATCGTCTTTGACGAAAGAAGATAGATTGCGTAAGATATTAGTGTTATAAAACAATATGTCCCACCAGGAAAACAATGTTTGCTGTCGTAATATTACGATAATCGCGCGCTATGTCCAGAATGCTTTGGGCAGTGATGTTTTATTGCTGGAAAATTTGCCGTACTCAGTTGAATATCTGAAAGACGAGCATAACTGGATTCCTCTCGAGCTTTATGTTCAAATAATGGAGCGAGCGATTGAACTTTTGAAAGACGATGAAGCGCCGTTCAAAATGGGTTTGTCCGCGCAGGAACTCGAATCTTGGGGTGCATTTAAATATTTGCAGAAAGTTTTCGGCAGTGTGATTTTCGGTCCGATTGAAGTTTACAAACAAGTCGGGAAATACAATGAGTTTTTTAATCGCACGAAAGATTTGATTGTGGTTAAGACCGGCCTTGACCATTGTTACGTTAAAATAAAATTCAAAAATAACGTCAACCCGGTAGATGATTTCGCGAGTGACGCTTTTATTCGCGGCATTCTTTGCGGCGTGCCGAATATTTGGCATTTGCCGCCGGCGAAGTTGGAGGAACCGCTTTTTGAATATGATCTCAAATATTTATTAACGAAGATTGGCGGCGTTGACATAGCGGCGATTGAATTGCGCGGAGATAATTATTTTGTAAATGGCGTAGAGTGCGCTAAGCGCGTGGCGTTAATATCTGAATTCAACGGTAATGAACCTCTTTTTCTCGGACAGTATCGGGAAATCAAATCAAACGATAATTTGGATGGTTTTACGCTGGCTATTTTGATCACCAAGGATTTGGAAATTAATAAAAAGCTTGTTTTGAAAAAAGGACAAATTTACAACGCGCCGTATTTTATTTATAGATTAACTTGGAAGCCGCTCAGTTTTTGGCGGAAAATGTATCAGTTGACCATTCATTCGTTTCTTAGTAAGCGCGCCTATCGCGAAGGCATTGAATCGCAGCTCGCGACCATTAGAAATTACGTTGAAACTTTGGAAGATAAGGTTTTGAAACGAACAGAACAATTGAATCAAGCCAAAGCTGAAGCTGAATTTTGGCGCGCCAAAGCTGACAATCTTTTGCACACCATGTTGCCGCAAAACATTGTTGAAAAAATGATCAAGGGAAAATTGATTGCTGAAGAAATAAACGGCACCGTGGTTTTTACTGACTTGGTTGGGTTCACTGATTTCAGCCGCAACCTCGAACCGCAACAAGTGGCTGATGTGCTGACAAAATATTTTACCGGCATGAGCAGAATTCTCACGAAACACGGTGGCTGGGTGAATAAATTTATGGGTGATGGCATTCTCGCTTTATTTGGTTTGGCAGGTGAAGTTGACGCAGCCGAACGCGCGGTTGAAGCGGCTATTGAAATGCAGAAACAAATGTCAGAGTACACTTGGAAGATGCGCGTTGGCGTAGCCAGCGGAAAATTTATTGTTGGAGAGTTCGGCGCTGAAGGATTGCGCAGGTTTGATTGTCTCGGACATATTGTCAATTTGGCAAGCAGATTGCAATCAGAAGCAAAGGAAGATGAGATTTTGGTTTGCAGCCGCACGCGTGAACTTTTGACTGACAAATTTAATTTTTCAGAAGTAAAAAAAATATCACCGAAAGGAATCGGCGAGGTGGAAGTGTTTACAATAAAAAGCGTTTAGGATTGGTGAGATGATTGGGATATTTGAGATGATTGAGATTTATTTGAATCATATATAGATGTCCCAATATTCCCAAATTTCTCAATGATCCCAATAATCCTAGTTCGGGTTTAGGATCACTTGCCAGTCATGATCAACCGCATAGTCCAAAAGTTTTTCGTCCGGATTGACGGCCGTGGGATATTTCACTAATTGGAGAAAGGGGACATCAGAACTGCTGTCCGCAAAAGCATAACTTTTATTTAGATCAATATTCGCTCGTTTGGCGAAATCATGCACCAAGCGGGCTTTTTGTTCTTTGTAGCAAAGGCAAGTTGTCTCGCCCGTGTAACAGTGGTGGACAGTTTGCAAACGCGTATCAAGACTGCTTTTGGCGTGAACAAGATTTTTGAATTCGCGAGCCAGCGGATGGATAACTTCTGAAACCAAGACAATAGTATGATTCAATTCCGAGTGATCTTTGAGTAGGGGGAAAAAGCCATATTGAATATTTTTCAAGAGTTTGTGTTCAAAAGTTTCGTGAACAGCTTTATTAAGTTCAGCCACGTCCCAGCCTTTTAAAACCAACAACGCTTTGCGCATCAGATCAGCGTGTTGAATTTTATGGAGCTTTTCTAGGAAAAGCCAGTAAGCGACTTTGAAGGCACTTTTTGCTGGGATTTGGTGAAGCCAGAATAAATATGAAATTAAATCTTTCTGCGACAATCCCTCATACATTGTTCGATCAATATCAACGAACACGCCCACGCGTTTATTTTTTTCTTGATAATAATTCGGCAGATAACGCACAGGCAAATGTTCAACGATGGCTGACTCAATGTTATTTTGCCATTGATGAACCGTTGTTTTGTTTGGAGGAAATTCTTGACTTAAATTTTTCGGCAGGGAGAGGCGTTCGCCGAAAGACAGGATAATACTGCCCGGCGCGAGGTGATGTTGATCTGGGAAAACGCGTTCCGCGTTAACAATCGAGACCGGTACGATGTCAATGTGACTGGAGAGAGCGATCCGAGCGGCGCCAGTGTGGAAATAATGCAGAACGTGCAGAATTTCAATGTGTCCTTCAGGAAAAATAATTAAATTTTTTCCTTCGCGCAAAAATTTGATAGCCAGTTCAATCGCCTGTTGCTTGGAATGGCCTTTTGGATAGCGCTCATCATCCACTGGATCGCGCCTGACATCGACGGTTTCCATTTTCTTCATCCAAATCGCCAATAGCCAATTAAATTGTTGAAGCGGAGCAGTAAATAAAATTGAGTCAGAACCGAGAGTTGTCAACACGAGAAACCCGTCCATGTGGCTGGGATGATTGGAAGCGTAAATTGCCGGAGAAAAAATATTGTGTTGTTTTTTAACAATGATTTTAATATTGTTTAAACTTAAAACAGCTTCAACAACCCAGACAGCGACACGGCGCCAGAGGACCCCGCGTTTTTTTGGTTGAACGAATTGTTCAATAAATAAAACAAAAGGCAACAATACAGTAATAAAAAGCCCCAAATCAAAACTCATCATCAAACTGTGGAAGCGTTGAAGTTTTCCGTAATTAATTTTATCCATATTGATTTCATTATACAATTTTTTACAATTAACGGCAATTCATGAGCGCCTCTCTTAATGGTCATTCCGGACACAGACATCCAGCGGAAAACTAAACATCTTAATTGTGTGATTCGGAATCTCACGTCCGCAGTTACTGTATTATTCTGAAACGTAGCGTATTCTGCAATTAAAACAGAGACTTGATTTTTTGAATAGTTAGCGGTAAGATTTGTTTAATTAACAAGAAGCTGTACTTTACAACACATTTTGACAAGAGGAGGAAAAGATGTTGATGCGAATATTATTGGTATTGCTTGTGATTTTCGTGATTTGGATAGGAATCAAGATTTTGGTCAGAGCCGTGCCGGAACTTTTTTCTAACCCTAATCGCCGCAAACTTAATAATGTTGGCGGAAGATTGCCGATCATCAGTTCAGGCGGAATCGGTTCACTGGCAAAAATATTTTTACTTTTGAATATCGCTCCCGCGATCGCCGGATCAGTGGCCAGGCGCGAGCAAGTAAATATTTTGAAAGGCAAAATTAAAACTTTGCGCGAACGCGGAAAAAAGTTAGCGCTGGTTGAAATCAAACGTTTAGCCGTTATGACCAAATCATTGGACGAGCAACTTGATGATTGGGACGCGCGAGTTGAACGAAATGAGTTTGAATTCGTTGAACTGCAAGCCAGCATTGATCAATTAGGTCGCAATTTTAAAAAATACGTTGACGCGTATGTGGAAACAGATTTGTTATTGGACAAGTGTTTTGAACTCTTGAAACAGGCGGCCGCAGCGACTCAAAATCAAGATGATTTGAAAGCACTCGCAGATCTTGAAGATGAATTCAATCGTTGTCGCGCCGCAAGTTTTATTTTCGGGCAGGTCAAGGAACTGGATGATTTGTTTTCAGCGCTGAAAGAAAAAGAAAAAATTCTGACAGAACATATCGGACCTGCGCCAACTGACGCCAATGTTCAAGAAAATGAAATGAGTTATTATGAAATTCTTGGCGTTGATCCAGCCGCGACCTTGGCGGAAATTGCAACCGCTTATCGCCGCGAGATTAATCGCTGGCATCCGGACAAGAAAAACGCGCAAGTGGATAAGATTGAAGATGCTGATATCAAAGAAATGGTTCAAGATGAAATTGAACGTCTTTTCCGCAGAGTGCGGGAAGCGTACGAGGTTTTGTCTGACCCGATTAAACGCGCGGCGTATGATGCCACGAGGAGGATAAAATAATGGCGGATATTGTGAAAAGAGCCGGCGGCCAAGGAAGTTTGGCCAGAAAGATGGAAGAACTGAATTCGTCCGCAAAACAATCGCTTCCCTTGCCCGCATCAGAGACCAAGAGCAGTGGCGATTTGCAAGTGGCGTTTGCGTTTGACACTACTTGCAGCATGTTTCGGTTTTTTAAAGCCGGAAAAGAAGCGATCAAAAAAATTGTTGCTGAAGTAAAAGCCAAACGTCCGACCGCTGAATTTTGTTACATTGCCTACAAGAATCATGGCGATGAACAATATTTTGGCGGTTCGTATCCATTTTTTGCTACGGAATTTTCTTCCAATGCTGAAAGTTTGATTCTGTCGCTTGACCGAATTGATAGTAGTGGTGGCGGAGATGGTCTGACTGCGATTGAAGATGTCTTGCATTTTTTGGCGGGTGAAGTTTATTGGGCCGACAAAGCAACCAAAGTTGTC
>JBBTXH010000096.1:0-5363 GCA_038062385.1 Patescibacteria group bacterium | reverse complement strand
AATTTTAGATTAAAACCAGTGTCTGTAGCACACATTTTTTACCATTTCACCCGGATTGACAAGGATAAAGTTTAGTGATAATATCACGTGACAGGTCGGTTCATTGAAATTTGAATACAATTTCCCGCGAGTGACGGGAGAAAGGAGGCAGAGATGCCGAAGAAAAAACTTGGCGCTACAGGTAGAAGCGATTGTTGCATGGAAATTCATAAATCCACAAGTGATGGAGTCACAAAATCAACGTTGATTGACGAAATCAATGTGTCACTGCCAAGGCTTTTTGATACTTTTTCTTCAATGAACATAGAAGAATTAAAAACAGATCCTTTAACCAGAATTTTCAGTTTTGCTCGGAGCAACAAAAGAACACGTGAGAAAATGACAGGATTGCTTCTATGCGTTCCCACAGAAAAAGGCGTTCATCTGATGATCGCGCTGGCTGATGTGTTTGACGCTGACGGTTGCATGAGCGAACAGATCATCGTGTCTATGCACGAAACAGACGTATTCATAGCCGCTAACTTTCTTGATGATCTTAATTCAGATGAAAGCTGTAACCGACTGGTTTTCACAGTGGAGGATAACATGATTTTTACTTGGGTTCACTTTGAAGGTGTCTTGGAAAAACATGACCAGCAACTGTTCAAATTCACTGCGTCGCTGATGGCTTAGAACAAAGGGAAGGAAGGTAAACATGGCCGAGAAAAAGAAATCAGTGGATGGATTTTGCGAAACAGAAGAGCTTTCATTAGGAGAAAAAGAATTTTTTTCAAACATGATCCTTATGCTTTGCCCTCAAGTAGCGAAATTTCTCGGCGTAACCAATGAAGTTTTGGCACAAAGACCAACTCTGGTTTTCTCTTTCCAGAAGAGGACTTTAATCTCGAAACAAACAAAGACGGGTTGGACGATTTCAATTCCTATGACACATAATACGCCTCTGCACCTATTAGTCGCTATCGTTATCACGGTTTGCGATGACGGTTGCGCCAACCATGAAGCAGTACTTGGTTTTCACACAGTTACTGAAGATTTAATACAGGCCATGACAAGGGATACGCTAGCTGTTATTGAAGATGGAATCGATAATGTTCATGTTTCTCTGCCGATTTATCCGGCTCATAGCGTGCCAAACATTTACTGCTATGGCACGCCAAGAGATTGTGATTGGGCGCTCATCAAATTCATTGCCTCTGAATTTCCGGCAACCTGGAAATGCGAATTTATTGATTAACCTATAATTAAATTATTTCACAAACACTTTACTTTCAATGAAAGGTAGGGTGTTTTTTTTGTTTTGAAGACACCGACGATATGCGGCAACGATAACGTCGTTGCGTGGGACGGTGTCCCAACATTTGGCACCGGGTAGGGACAGGTCTAGACCTGTCCCTACCTAGCGTCACCGACGTTGCCGTTTGCGCCGACGGCGCGATTCGATTCAATATTATACTAATCCCTGTAGTAGAGCTGCCTACTCACTACAGGGCAAGCATAGTTTAAAGACAATTCTCTTGACACAAAAATTTTCTCTTGCTACTCTACTTCTCGTGTCCGCGTGCTCGTTCAAACAACCGTTCTAACCGCCGGAGGTCCAATGAAACAACTCTTGCCCGATTTGCTCGATCCGCTGACTGCCATGGATCCACAAACATTAAATGCCAGTGAACACGGACTAAACCTTGTCCGCGAAATTCCGTCATTAGCGATTTTTCTTGGCGCTCAAATGCCCAACATGCTGAAGCAAGGAAAATTTATACGCTTTGATCCAGATTCAGCAAAACGCACCTGGGATCACTCCAGTGAAGAGCTTCTTCTCCTGCCTCAAACAAATACTGACGAAAAATGGGTCATCGGTATTCAAAAATCCATTCGTCCCAACGCCCTTTTAAATGGCTATAGACATAGCTATACGCTGTATCTTGTATCCGCGAAAAAACCGCAACGAGCTTGCCATCCTGAAAGGTTCATAGAGAAAGTCAAATCAGAATCAGCCCGTCTCTCCTTGGCTCACTTTGAACAAAGAAGAGGGGGATCTCTCAGAATCAAACACGCTCACATTGATAATAATCCATTCTCGACCACAGTAAAAAGATTTATGGACACAGTCATGCATATTGACGGCCATGGCCACAGATTTCCCTGACAAAAAACCCGACTGTTCACAACAGCCGGTTTTTAATATGGCTACAAATTACAAATCACTACAAATTTACAAATCGGTCTGGACTGTTCTTCCGTTCATTAGTTCATTGGTTTTTAGTCTATTTGTAAATTTGTAGCCAGCCATTAAACGTTAAATCGAAAAACACACACATCTCCATCTTTGACGACATATTCCTTTCCCTCTAACCGAATTAATCCTTTTTCTTTGGCCGCGGTTTCGCCGCCGATACTTATTAAGTCTTGCCAATTAATTACTTCAGCGGCAATGAACCCTCGCTCAAAATCTCCATGAATTTTTCCAGCTGCCTGCGGCGCCTTCATCCCGCGCTCAATCGTCCACGCTCTTGTCTCATCCGGCCCGGTCGTCAAGAAACTGATCAAATTCAAAATATCGTATGACTCTTTGATAATTTTATCCAGTCCGGTCATGCTGATGCCCGCGTCTTTTAAATATTCAGTTGTTTCTTCGAGACTCATCTCGGTTAATTCAGCTTCAAGTTGCGCGCAAATCGGAACAACTTTCTCGCCTTTCAATATCTCCGGAACATTAATCCCATTTTTAAAATCCGCCTCATCAACATTCAAAACATAAACCATTGGTTTGGCCGTCAAAAGATCCAAATATTTGGTTTGTTTCCTTTCTTCATCAGTTAACTCAATTTTTCTGATTAATTGGCCTGACTCCAGCGCCGGCTTAAACCTTGTTTCAAGCAGTTCAATCATGGTGCGCGTGTCTTTTTCTTCCTTAGCGCCACTGCCTTTAACTTTATCCTTCAATTTCGGCAAATGTTTATTTAATGTTTCAAGGTCAGCGAAGGCGAGCTCCATATTTATCACTTCAATATCATTCGCTGGATCAACTTTGCCAGCCACGTGAATAATGTCGCCGGATTTAAAACCGCGAACCACCTGGCAAATCGCGTCCGTCTCGCGGATATTGGCCAAAAACTTATTTCCCAATCCTTCGCCCTGGTGCGCGCCCTTGACCAGTCCGGCAATATCCAAAAATTCAATGGTTGAATAAATGGTTTTTTTCGAATCAGCCATCTTGGTCAATTTCTCCAAGCGTTCATCGGGTACGCCAACAACGCCGACATTTGGGTCAATTGTGGTAAATGGATAATTCTGTATATCAACTTGTTTTTTCGTTAGGGCCTTGAAAAGTGTTGACTTGCCCACATTCGGAAGGCCGACAATTCCGATTGATAATGACATACGATTTTAAGCACAAAACTCGAAGTCCGAAATCCAAATAAAATTCAAAAAATAAAAATCTAAAATTTAAAACTTATTCTAGAATGTTTTAAATTTTAATATTTGAATTTCGTGCTTTATTTGAGTTTTGTGTTTAGTGCTTTGTGCTTACTTTTTATCAACCTTAACGATCAACGCGAAAGTTGAAATTATTTCCTCGAAGTCTTTGCGATATTTAAAGTAATCAGAAGTTTGTTTATTAGAAACATTGAAAGTCGCGCGATAAATGTGATTATCGGACAAAATCAAAACGGTCGGCACTTCATTATTATCTTTATCAAGATTGATGAAATAGATCATTTTGCCCTGGCCGAAATTATATGTATCGAGCGGTTCGAGATCACCGAAGATTTCATTTTTTTCTTTCAGGGACAACTTGGCAAAGTCAGCATAATCGCTTTTAATCGTGATCGCATTGATGTAGGCTGTTTGTCCTTTCGGTTGGAGATAAACAATTTCAGCTTTTTTATCTTTGTCGCCTTCTGCGGTTGGCGTAATTGCTTTGACCTCTTCCCAATCAGTCGGATAACTGATTGTAAAGCTCAAATTCTCACTGCCTAAAACCTGCCAATTTTCAGCTTTGACTTTGCGCGGAATGGAGCGATACTTATCAAACAAATCAATAACCACGCCTTTGTTTGAAATGCTTTCCTTTTCCAAGGTTGAAGCTTTATCGGAAAGCGCGTCCAACTGTTGCTTTAGATCAACAACCTGTTGCTCCAAGTTTTTCGTCACCTCTGTGCCGCCGGTTTTGATTTCAGAAATTTTATCTTTGGTATATCCGAAAACAATGCCGATAATACCGAGGATAATGACAGAGGCGATCACCAAATTGAAAACATTGGAATCGTCCTTTGACGATTTTTTTGGCGTTGCTTCCTGCGCCGGCGCTTTTTTCACCGGTTCCTTTTTATTAGTCTTTTTTGCCCCCTCCTTTTCTAATTTTTCGATCAAATTGTCCAGTGCCATACAAGCTTGCTCTTTATTATTTATTTATTGGTCACCCCTATCTTAGCAATGTTAAAAAAAAATGGCAAATCAGACCTGTTATTATTTTCAGTGCTTCCTTTAGTTGTCAAATTCAGCAAAAAGCGGTATGATTTAAGTAATTGAAGGGCAATTTTTTATAATCCTTCAACTTAACATGCATACCCGTTATTTTTATGGCAAAAACCAGCACTTCAATTGAAGATTTATTAAAATCAAAAGCTCAAGCTTCAGCAACTAACGGTCAAACCTCAAACCAGACCGCAGATGCTGATGCTGCTTTCAAGTTAAAATCAAAATTAGCCGCCATCCAAACCGGGGACGAAGAAGCCAAGATAAAACAAAAGGCTTCCAGTTTGGGTTTGCCTTACATTGATTTAACTGAATTCCCGATCAGCGCCGAAGCTTTGCGCACTGTTCCGGAAAACATCTGCGCTGAACAGAAAATCATTTGCTTCATGGCCGTAGGCGACGAATTGCGTTTCGCTACCACTAATCCGGAAAATATTGAAATACCAAAAATAACTCATAGTATCGAAGAATCGCAAAACGCTCATTCTGCTTTATATCTGACCTCAGAACGAAATTTAAAAAATGCTTTAGCTCAATACGCGAAACTGCCAAAGTATAAACCTTCTATAAGCGGTGTAGAAATCACTGATGCTGAATTGCAAAAATTCAAAGAAATCGCCACTGATTTTAAAGCTCTTGAAGAACAAGTTCAAAAAGTAAACATTACCGACTTGGTCACGTTGATTATCGCCGCCTCTTTGCAATCAGGGTCTTCTGATATTCACGTGGAAGCTGAAGAAAAAGACGTTAAAATCAGATTCCGCGTTGACGGCATTTTGCATGACGCCGCGTCTATAAAAAAAGAACAGTGGCCAAAAGTTATTTCCAGAATAAAACTTCTTTCAGGCTTGAAAATCAACATCACGGACAAACCGCAAGATGGC
>JBBTXH010000095.1:0-3883 GCA_038062385.1 Patescibacteria group bacterium | reverse complement strand
ACACGACCCTTGAATCCAATCAACCTCGCGCGTTGAAGCGTGATCCCAGTCAGACATCAAAAACCGTTTCAGTTCTCTTTTTCCAAACGAAGTGCGGCCGAGAAACGTTCTCCGGAAAATAGGTGTGCAAGTTTTATGCCAGCGGTAGCATGTTTCTTGAACGCTTCGATCAGGATTCAATAACCGCGGAGCGAGAACGCCGAGTTCTTCATACGTTTTCGCGTAATCCAGCATTTTCTGCAATGAACCGGGAAAAACAAAAATATCCGGATTTAAAATCAACACGTATTTCCCCTGCGCCGCGCGAATGCCCGCATTATTTCCTCCGCCCATGCCAAAATTCGATCCGGTTTGTATGAATTTAACTTGCGGAAAACGTTCTTTAATCAATTCCTCGATATTATCATCGGAATTATTATCAACAACAATGATTTCATACTCCGTATTTATTTCAGATTCCAAAATCGCCTTGAGACAATTTTTAACCAAGCCGCGCATTTTGTAATTTAAAATTATTATTGAAAGTTCCATCATGAAAACATTAAACACTTAAATAAAGAACGAAAGAACGCATGAACGTAAGAACAAACTTAAGAATATAAAACAATCAAGCAACCTACACCCTACAACCCTACCGCCCTACATCCTACCGCCCTAGTTAAACCACTTAACCAAATCCTCGTCTTTAATCTTTTTATTCTTCCAAATAACCCTCCTCTTCAGTTTTAAAATTGGCCAAACACGAGAAAACTCAATCCAAGCGCGCAAACTTTTGGTTTCAAAAAACAAAACGTAGAAAAACTTAACAAATTCGTAAAGAAAAACCCTAACGGTTAATTTTGGCAGACATTTCGCCAAAAAATAAAGATGATTGCGATAAGAAAGATAGTTGGCGAACTTTGATTTGCGTTGGCGGTTCTTAAAAACCTGAACTTTGGTCATCTTGTCCGCCGGCGCGCTGACCGTACGATCATGATAAGCAATAGCCTTGGCTATCCGCCAGCTCTCCCAACCGGCCAGGCGTAAACGAAAAGCCAAATCAACATCTTCTTTATAACTGAAGAACGATTCGTCAAAATATTCCTGCTGATAAAGAGTTTCCTCAAGCGCTTTGCGACGATAAAGAGGCAGGGCGCCGGACACGCCGAAAACTTCATCTGAAACTTCATACTGTCCTTCATCCACTTCACCGCTATTCGCGTCAATCACGCGAAAATTTTTGAATATTTTCAAACCCAAGGTATCAATATACTTTGTTTGCTGTTCATCCTGCAAACGATAAATTTTCCCGGAACATGAACCGGCCATCGGATACTGATCCATGAAACCGACCAATTCAGCGAGAAAGTCAGGAGCGAGCACCACGTCCTGATTCAAACATAAAATGTAATCGGATTTGGTCCAATGAATCGCTTGATTGTGCGCTTTGGCAAAACCCAAATTATCTTTGTGCTTGATTACCTTGAATTGCGGATATCGCTCATCCAAAAGCTCAAGCGTTTCATCTGTGGAACCATTGTCAATGATTAAAACAAAATAGTCCTTGAACGTTTGATTCATGACTGAACGCAAACAATTTTCAATATATTTTCCGGCGTTCCACGTTACTAAATTAATTGATACCTTTGGCATAAAGTTGGGATATTTGAGATGTTTGGGAAGTTTGGGAAGTTTGAGAAATTTGGGATAGTTGAAATTATTAAAATAAACCGTAATCCTTTCAAACAAATCTCAATAATTCCAAACATCTCAATTATCCCAATCATCCCCTAACTTTCGGGGTGATAAAAAACCCCAAATGATATTTCTTTGATAACATCAAACGCGTCTGCGCGTCAGTCGCGGGAATGGAGCCGAATAAAACAATGGTAATTGGCAAAAGCGCCCACTGAAAAAACATCACTAAATATTTCCAACGCGAATGTCCGGCCGGCCGATTCGGTAAAATAAGAATACTGATAATCGCGGAAAAGAAAATACCGATCATGGCCGCGCTCATCAGCCATTCGAGGACGTATGGCGCGTTTTGCACCACAACTGAAGTGGAATCACTGCCTTTTGACGCCACCCAAAGCGGCAGTCTGCCTAAAATAAAAATAATTAGTGGCGCAGTCGCCCAAGAATACATGCCCTCGGTCAAATTCCAGGCGTATTTTAATTTTTTGAACCAAGAAATTTCTTTGTGCTTGCTGAAATTCACCATCATGTACGGAAAGTGTTCCACTCCCCAAGCCCAACGGCGCTGTTGTTTGTACAAATTTTTAAAACTCTGCCAATAATTTTTATCCATGACCGTATCCATGGAGACCGGCACATACATTGGCTCAACCGCATAGTCGCCGTTGTAACGAAAAAAACATTGCAAAAAAATTCGCGAATCATCTGTAACAATATCTTTCTGCCAAAAACCAACATCCACCAGCGCCCGAAAACTCATGCTGTGCGAACTGAAAGTGTACAGACGCTCCGGCCGCATCATATCCATGAGCAGCCAAAAAATCGTACCGAACGCGGTCACGCGCATAGCGGCCGGCGCTTGCCAAATATTATTATTATAATTCACGGCCGGTTGATAAGAAACGCGCGTTGGCGTTGGATGAGTTAAATAGGTGTAAGCCAAGTACGCGAAATATTCCGGGTGGCTGCACGTATCGCTGTCAAAATACGATACAATCAAATCATCATAAGGCAACTTCAATTCATCAATTAATTCTTTTGAACGATGTCCCATCCAATTGGCGTTGGCGCCCTTACCTTTGATCTCATCCGGCAATCCGTCCGGATGCACCGTCACCAGCAAATGAAAAAATTTATCACCAAACTCTTTTTTTATCATTTCCGCTTTGGGCATAAAGTCGTCCTTTTTTCTCTCTTCCCCGCCCAGCACCACCATCATTTTATTTTTAGGATAACTGGAATCAACTAAGCTTTGAAAGGTGGTTCGCAAAACTTCGATCGGTTCTCCGCAAGTGGGCAAGTAAATAATATGGTAAATTCTTTGCCAGTTCGGCAAGAGCTGAACCCGGCTGAACCAATCAATGCCGGCAGTTTTTTTGTAACGAAAATATGACATTGAAGCGTAAAAAATAAAATGGATCACGCGCAAAAGCCAGTACAAATCATAGGCGATAATAAAACAAATTACAGTAATCGGAAAAAAGAACGATAAAACAACAGACAACAAAAGAGTGAGCCAAATAAGCGCTCCGGGAATTACTCCGTAAAGACGAAATTTTGTTGAATCTTGCATAAATATTTGCTCCAATACCATATCATTATTTCTTACGAAAATCAAGTCATTAAATTAAACAAAAAAGAGCCCCTCGTCTCCTAATTATCTCGTCTATTTTGTCCCATTAGTGCATAATCAGTAAATCAGTAGCAATCAGCTTGCCCTGTACTTAATATGAAATAATTATAGTACAGGGTAAATCAGTATTATTAAAATGTCAGCCAAACCCCGCACCTTTCTAATTCAGAAAACCGTAAACCGTATAAACCAACCCAAACAAAAACATTAAAACGAGCGCGCCACCAACGATTTTCAATTTTGACAAATGAAATTCAGGCAATCGATCGCCGCGCTTTTTGGCGCGCCAAAACATTAAGACCAAAATAATACCGGATAACCCAAAAGCCAGACCGCCCACCACGCCCAGCGTATCGATAAAACCGCGAGCCACAAATAAAAATATTGAGAGTGGCACAATCAAGGTCAGCGCCCATGAAACAATGCGCGATAATTTCAAATCATAATGCAAAAATTCTTTGAGCGTGTTTCCGACCGTTAAAAAACTTGTGCCCATGGCAAAAAAAGCGAAAAGATTGCCAAAAATAATCATGTACTGTCCTAATTTTTCGCCCAGTCCGACGGTCGCCACTT
>JBBTXH010000094.1:0-13481 GCA_038062385.1 Patescibacteria group bacterium | reverse complement strand
TAGCTGTGGCGCCATTAAAACCAACCGGTCCAACTTTGCTTTGCAAACTCGTACCAACATTTATCGGCGCTGAAACATTTCCGGTCGGCGGAGTATTGGTCGGCTCTGTCCATGCGAATGCCTGATTCAACAGCAAAACAAAACCAAAAACCGTTGTCAGAAACAAAAAATTTAAAACAAAAATTATTTTCTTCATATATTTGACGAATAAACGTAAGAACCGAAAAACCGTTTTGCCTGTTTCTGGTTCATGCGTTCTTTCGTTCTACTGTCTAATGACTAAATTATATCATAGTTTAACTTTTCCAACAATAAATGTTATAATAACAACGTCTTAACAAAACTTTATGGAAAAAAATTTAAAATTAGCTTTATTCATTCTGTCCATTATCTTGCTTTGTGCCATCACCTTCTTGCTCGGTCTGTACATCGGAAAAACAAGGCTGCTGACAGACAAAGTTAATCAAGCGAAAACAGAACTCATGAAAGACACGGCGCTCAAATTGAAAAATCTGCCCTTCGCCAACATCATGGAAGCCATGCCCGGCGATCTTATTTTCGGATTTATCGAGCAGAAAGATGGTTCACAGATAAAATTAACCGCTGAACCGGGCACGATTGAAGAATTGCTCTCCGAACAAAAAATTAATTATACGATCAATATCACGCCGACAACGAAAATCTATTATTTGAAAATCAACGACCGCTTGATAGGCAATGTCAATTCTACTCTTGAGGATATTTTTGAGGAAAATATTATTTCCGTCGATGAACTCCAGGTTGGAGAAAAAATCGCCATCAAAATAAAAAATGAAGACAAATCAAATCCGAGCGTTGATGCGCTGGAAATAAAAGTAAGCAGATAGGATATGGGAGGATTGGGATAAACCATAAACAAAACAAAAAAAAAACCTATTTGTATAATTGTAGTGGCAGGTCGCGACCGGCCACTACAATTATACAATTCGTTTTTAAAATTATTTAAACCAATTCGCCACTTTGCCAAAAATGCCGGCTGGTTTGACCGAAACTTCTTGACTTCCGACTGCTCGCGGTCTCGCGAGCGGCAGGACAGGAATATCTCGAATCAATTTTTGTGAACTCACATATTCATTCACGGTTTTGCGCAACTGGCTGATACGGCTTTTCAAAGATTCAACTTGCCCGGCGTCAATCTCGCCTTCCAAATTCGCCACCACTTCTTCATACATCTCCAAAAGTTCTGCGTCAGTTTCCTTGTTCCAAACAGAAGGATTGTCCAATTGCTGAATTCTTCGTTTTGTGTTATCTGCCAGCGCGACTAACTTCGGATCAACCAAATCTTCAAATTCGTCTTTCCCTTTGCCGCCTTCAATCACGCGCAGTTCCGGTCTGGTCGGACGTTCGCTGGCCGGTAAATTTTCTGGTTGTTGTTTTTTTTGTAAAGCTGCATTTTCAAAAGGCATACGGTTTTTGAACTATGATTTATGTGATTAAATAATGGACTATGAAATTGTTAAACTGCTTTTCTGCTTGTAGTCACAGTATTCATTTCAATCATTTTAATCATAGTTCGGACAGTTACTGTTCATCAAACTCCTCCAACATCTGCTTCTGCTTGCGACTGAGCTTGGTCGGCACTTCCACTTCAATTATAACATACATATCTCCGCGACCAGAACTGCGCATTTCCGGAACGCCTTTGTCGCGCAAACGGAATTTTGTCCCCGGTTGCGTACCGGCCGGAATTTTTAAATTGATTTCTCCGTCCAAAGTTACAATATCTTTCTTCGCTCCAAGAGCTGCCTCGGCAAAAGAAATTTTTTCTTTGACATAAACATCATTGCCGTCACGTTCAAACCGTTCGTCAGATTTTATTTTTATTTGAACGTACAAATCGCCGGCTCGTCCGCCATATTGACCGGCCTCGCCCTTACCCGTGAATCTAATTGTTGAACCGTCTTCAATACCAGCCGGAATTTCCACTTCAATTTTTTCTTTTTCTTTGACCACGCCCAAACCGCGGCACTTACTGCACGCTTGTTCAGCTTTTTTTCCTTCGCCTTGACAATCAGAACAAACAACCGCTGTTTGAAACGCTCCAAAAAAAGTATTCTGAACGCGATTAACTTGTCCCGCGCCTTTGCAGGTTGAGCAAGTGCTGATCTTTGTTCCCGGCTCAGCCAAATTTCCGTGGCAATGTCCGCATTTAACTTGTTTATAAAGTTCAATTTCTTTTTTCACTCCGAAAACCGCTTCTTTAAATTCAATTTTAAAATCAACTTGAATATCTTGACCTTGATGTTTTTTCGTTCGTCCTCCGCCTCCGCCGCCAAAACCAAAAACATCGCCGAAAATATCGCCAATATCCATGCCGCCAAAATCCCAGCCAGAGGCTGGTCCGCCTTGAGCGGAAAATCCACCACGGCCGCGCGCCTGATTCATGAAGTCTTCCCAATTCGCCCCACCGCCAAAGCCGCCCATTTGATCGAACGTTGATCCGTACTGATCATATTGCGTTCGTTTTTTTTCATTGCCGAGAACTTGATAAGCTTCATTTATTTCTTTAAACTTGGCTTCATTGCCAGTGGCTTTGTCGGGGTGATATTCGTGCGCGAGCTTGCGAAAAGCGCGCTTTATCTCATCAGGAGAAGCGTTTTTTTCTATACCTAGTACTTTATAATAATCTTTACTCATATGATACAGATAATACAGATCATACTAATGCTTGACGTTTGCTAAACGTCTGACGACAACACCGGCTGGAGAAAATAAAACCAACAACCCGATTTGTATATTGTTTTCTCTCAAATACTCGTTTAGTTGATCAAAATCTTTTTTTATAAGCCTTGTTCCCACCTTAAGTTCGAGCAAAATCTTATCAAATATTAACAAATCAGCATAATTATAGCCAATCAACTTGTTTTTGTACATTATTTTTTTTCGTACTTGCCTCGAACATGCTATGTTTTTTGATTGCACTTCTTCAACGATTGCTCTTTCATAATACTTTTCTCGATATCCCCAACCCAAAGTATTAAAAACATCATACAGCATTCCGATTACCGTTTCCGTTTCTTTTTTAAACAAATATTCCACAATACACTGTCTTTATTAATCTGTATTATCTGTATGTTTATCTGTACATCCGTACCCTCTATTTCTTTTCCGTAAAATCCGCATCTTGTGCCTTATCTCCGTCCTGCTTTTGCTCGTCCTGCTTGTCTGGCTTGTCTGGCTTGTCTTGCTCGTCTTGCTTGTTTGACTTGTCTTGCTCTCCTTGCTGGCCAGCCTTATACATCGCTTCTCCCGCCTTCATGGCCACTTGATTGATTTCCTCCAATTTTTTCTTGAGCGTTTCAGTGTCAGCGTTGTCTTTTATTTTTTTAAGCTCGTCAACTTTGTCGGTTAATTCTTTTTTCACGTCAGCCGGCACTTTGTCGCCGGATTCTTTGAGCATTTTTTCAGTGGAATAAACCACGGCGTCCGCCTGATTCTTTATTTCAATCGCTTCCCTTTTCTTTTTATCTTCATCGGCATGCGCTTCAGCGTCTTTTGTCATTTTTTCAATTTCTTCTTTGCTTAAACCGGATGAAGCGGTGATTGTAATATTCTGCTCGCGATTTGTCGCCTTATCCTTGGCTTTAACATTGAGAATACCGTTCGCGTCAATATCAAAACTAACCTCAACTTGCGGCACACCGCGAGGCGCGTTCGGAATTCCATCGAGAATAAATCTGCCCAGCGTCTTATTATCCCCAGCCAGGCCGCGCTCACCTTGCAAGACATGTATTTCCACTGTGGTCTGGCCATCGGAAGCAGTTGAAAATACTTGCGATTTCGAAGTTGGAATAGTCGTATTTTTCTCAATCAACTTGGTCATCACTCCGCCCAGCGTTTCAATTCCAAAAGACAACGGAGTTACATCCAACAACAACACGTCCTTGACGTCGCCCTGCAAAACGCCGGCTTGAACAGCCGCGCCCAAAGCCACGACTTCATCAGGATTGACACTGACATTTGGTTTTCTGCCAAAAAATTCTTCCACTTTTTTTAAAACCAACGGCATTCTGGTCATGCCTCCGACCATCAGCACTTCTTCAATTTCACTCATTTTAAAACCTGAATCAGCCAGCGCTTTTTTGCATGGCTCCATTGTTTTATCAACTAAATCGCCGACTAATTCTTCCAGTTTTGCTCTGGTAATTTTCTTGACCAAATGAACCGGATTGCTCGAAGCATCCTGCGCGATAAACGGCTGGTTGATTTCTGTTTCTTGCGCCGAAGACAATTCGATTTTGGCTCTTTCAGCCGCTTCTTTTACTCTCTGCAAGGCCATCTGATCTCTGGCCAAATCAACTCCGGTTTCTTGTTTGAATTCCTTGATCAGCCAATCAATCACGACTTTATCGAAATCATCGCCGCCAAGGTGGGTGTCGCCGTTGGTTGATTTCACTTCCACTGTATCAGCTGAAACATCAAGAATTGAAATATCGAAAGTTCCGCCGCCCAAATCGTAAACCGCGATTTTCTTTCCTTTACCGTTATTATCTGATTTTAAACCAAAACCATAAGCCAAAGCAGCGGCCGTCGGCTCATTTATAATTCGGCGCACTTTAAGTCCGGCAATCTCGCCCGCATCTTTGGTGGCTTGCCTCTGCGCGTCGTTAAAATATGCCGGAACCGTAATAACCGCTTCTTCAATTTTTTCACCCAATTTTTCTTCAGCGTCAGCTTTCAACTTTTGCAAAATCATGGCTGACACTTCTTGCGGCGTGTGTTCTTTACCGTCGATTTTCACCTGAACGCCGTCTCCAGATTTAACAATTTCATACGGCAATGTTGTTTTGTCGCGCACCACTTCATCATCATCAAATCTGCGGCCGATTAAGCGTTTGATTGAATAAATCGTATTTTTTGGATTGGTCACTGCTTGTCTCTTGGCGTTAAGTCCGACCAGGCGTTCACCTGTTTTTGAAATTGCGACGATTGACGGCGTGGTTCTATTGCCTTCTTTGTTTTCCAAAACCTTTGGCTGGCCGCCTTCAACTATAGCCATGCAACAATTGGTTGTTCCGAGATCGATACCTAAAATTTTTGACATAATATTTGTTTGTTTAATTATTTTTTAAATGTTTTAATTATCCCAACTTTCCCAATCATCACAAAAATCCCAATTATCTCATTTTTTCGCCACCACTACCTTCGCCACTTGAACAATTTTATTGTTCAGCTTATATCCCGGTCTAACTTCTTTAGTCACCACTTGTTTAACCGCACTATCTTCGTTTTTGTCACCCTGCTTGTCCGCCGTAGCATCATCATTACCCTCATCCCCATCCTCACCCTCTCCCTCATTATCAACCGCTTCATGCTCTTCATGATTAAACGTTTCACCCACGGTTTTAATTGATTCCACTCCTTCCCGCGCCAAAAAATCTTCCAACTGTTTCTTAATATAGCTGAAACCAGTCACCCATGGACTGTTTTTCTCTACTTCAGGAATTTGATTGAACGCTGACTTAAAATTATCCAATATCGGCAAAAGATCGATGATTAAATTCACATTGGCGAACCTGACATAATCATTTCTTCGGCCATCAAACTCCTTTACTAAATTTTGATAATCAGCCTGCGCCCTCTTCCAGCCATTCAAATACTCTTCACACTTTTTTTCCAATTCATCCGCACTCATAGCCTTACTCGTCTTGCTTGTCTCGCTTATTTCACTTGTCTTGCTTTTGTCATCATCATTCATATTATTATTTTAATAATTTAACACTCTCTTTCACTAACGCATAGTTTTTTTCATAATCCATGCGCATCGGCCCGATCAATCCAATAATGCCCTTGAACTTGCCAAGTTGATATTTGAAAACAATTAAACTGCAATCACAGCCAATTGGATTTTTCCGGCCAATCAATATTTCCGGTTCAGTCAAATTTCTTTTTTCCAATTCCGCGAGCTGTTTATCAAGATGATCAATAACAGATGATAAATTTATCACCAAATCTTTATCCTGAAATTCAGGCTGGGAAAAAATATTTGACAGACCGGTATGATAATTATCGCACTCGGCAAATGTTACCATGACGCCTTGATGAGATAAATTCGCGATCGCCTTGGCGAAATTTTTTATTTTCAATCGATCATCAGCCGGTTGGTTTTTCATCTCATCAAGCAAGGCGACTTCTTTCACGCTAAGTCCGCGTTCTTTATTAAGATAATTTTCCACATAGAATTGATACGCTTTTTCCGTTGGAATCCTGCCGGCGGAAGTGTGCGGCTGAAAAACAAAGCCTTCGTTCTCCAGCGCCACCATCTCATTTCTCACTGTGGCCGGACTAACCTTTTCTTTTATTTTTCCCACCAAAAAGCCTGACGCCAGTGGTTCGGCGTTCTTAATGAAATTTTCAATGATTTTTTTAAGAAGTGCTTTTTGTCGTTCTGTGGACATATTTTTATGGATAAACACATTCTACCAAACAAATTAGCACTCTGTCAAGAAGAGTGCTAAATGTTTATATTCATAAAAAATTTACTCCCAACAAATCCGCGGCTCCTTCGCACAAAGTTGGCTATAGTCTAGACACCACAAGTTTGTAAGGTCGCTTCCCCGAAAGGGGTTTTTTGTTTTAAAAAATTGTATTCGGCAAATTCATCCAAAAACAAGCGACCAACCACTTAAACTACATTCAATATTGCAATAAATTTATCTATCTCATCCCGAATCAACAAGCGCGATAAAGTAACATTTTTCTGCAACCCAAAACTCGGACTTTGCGCAAAACCAATATACTCTATGGCCTTGCCTAAAATCTTTACTTGTTTTATTGCCGGGATAAGATCAGTATCCGATGAAATAAGAATGGCGACATCAAATAAATTTTCGTAAGCGCCAATCAGCAAGTCCGTTGCAATTTTAACATCTACACCTTTTTCATGAAATTTGCCGTTGTTTCCCATCAAATAGCCGCGTTGCACTGAAATATTTTGCTTTTCAAGATTCGCAAAAAGACGCTGCTGTTGTTTTCTCAATTTCATTGCCTTCGGATCATTATTAAAAACCTTCACCGCGCCGACGTAATAAACACGAGAAACAACTTGTCGATCTCGCGCTAAAAAATCGCACAGTTTGTCATATCGAAATTCGATTGTTCCTTGTCGAATTCCAAGTTCACGCAACTTAAAAAATAAATTACTCCCGTCAATAAGCACAGCTACCCTTTCCATAATTATTTCGATTATTTATAAAACCCACCGTGCCCTCTTGCGAGGACAGGGTGGGTGTTATTAGCAAGGATGGTCGTTTCTATCTGAATCATACTTTTCCAGCAAATTACATAATATCAAATCCAAATCACTCTGTCAATGCCCTCTCGAATAAATAATACCAAATCGGCAAACAAATGCAATGATTTTATGTGTATAATTATATAAAGTAGCTAAAATTAGTAATAATACAAAACACAAAACTTACTCTAACTATTCTTATTTCACCACTCCGTCTTTAGTTTTCCCTTTTTTATCATACACCAATTTCGTCGTCGGACCAGCTAATGTCTTGTCGATCAACTTGCCGGTCTCTGAATCCAAACCTGAAATGTTGATTGAACTCAAAAGCAATGGATAAGTTCCTTTTTCCGGCAAAGTCGGCACAATCGCGACCTCCACAGCAAAACCAATACCCTCGGGATTGACCGGAATTTGGCTGATCTTCCACGTCAACATTCTGGCCGAATCATTGATTTCAACCGGATCGCCGACCGGCACATTTGATTTTCCGGTAAAGACGACATTCCCTTCTGAAATAATTTTTACAGCCACGTTTTCAACAGGATTAATATCGTTCACCAGCTGAAAGAAAACCCAATACTTTGTTTCTTGTCCGACTTTTGGTGGTAATGGCCCGCGGCCGAGTTGATCGCCGGAAGCCGTGTAATATATAGGATAAGCTTTCACCGACAAGTTGCTGTTCAGCTTTGTTTCAACCGGTTCGCCGGGCGCGGTCACAGCTTGACCGTTTAACTTATATTTCAAATCCGCTCGCGTTCTCAAACTGAAATCATTGCTTTTCGCCGCATAATTTTTCGTTCCGACTTTAAATTTAATCTCACCGCCCTCATTCGGCTGAACCAGCGCAAGTTTCGGCAATTCCTTGAATGTCCAAACCAGCTCCTGTTCGGGAACATCGTTCACAAAAATTTTCTCAACCTCACCATCAATTTGTTTCAAATTCCAATAATCGCCAGAAAATACCAGATGAATTTCAGCGTTCTCAATCGTGTACTTTCCGTTATTTCCATAAGCTAAAGTAATTTCAACTTTCTCTCCCGGATTCGCGGCCTCACCATTATTAACAGAAGAAACAACGCTAAACTTCGGCTGAACAACCGGCACACTGAACTCAACTTTTTTTTGCAGAAAAGATAATCCGTTCTTTTCCCACGACAGTATTATTTCCGGATTATAAACTTCTTCGCTTTTAACTGTGGCCGTTATTTGAAATTCTTCAGTTTTACCGGGAGTTACATTGACAAATGAAAAATCATGATCAGCGACTCTCAATTTCAATAAATCATAAGTCAGATCAGCGCTGTTATTCAATAATTTCACGTTGAGTAATAAATATTGGCCGAAAACCGCTTTTTCCGGCAAAGGCATGGAGACATCCAAATAACTTTGCGTTAGGGAAATCCTTTTGAAGACACTATTTGTAAATTGACCCCACAACCGATTGCCCTTTTTATCGGTTTTAAAATAATTCACGTTCGCGGCTAAAATTTGTTCATCGCCAACCGCGCCGAGAAGTTGTCCTTCAATTTCAATGGAGCCATTGGCGCCGCTGGCCAAATCACCGAGTTTGATAATATTGTGATCATAATCATAACCGACTCGATCAACTTGTTCCAAAACAAAATTGGCCGGTAAAACCAAGCTTAGAACAGCTTCTTCCAGTTCATACTTATTTTTATTGTTGTATTCAATATCAAACGTAACTGGCTGTCCGCTGGTAAATTCTTTTTCGTTTGAAGAAATCTTAAGCTCCAATTTATCCGAAAAATAATGAAAGCCGCCGTAGAGCCAAAAGATATTCAACCCAACCAGTGTCAACACGATTCCAGCGATAATCGCATCCATCACCAAATGTTTTTTGTTGAATTTGTATCTGACGTTCCAACGCCGCTTCAACTTTTCGCCCGGATACGAAAAAATATTGACAATAACATTCTTCTTGCCGGCTTTGTCAGCTGCCTCGATTATTTCTTCTTCAATCTTTTCCAAACTATCTCCGGATTCAACGTTGAAAGTTTTATTCCCGTCTTTTGACATACAATTAACTACATATAAATATAAAAACAAAGTAATCAAGAAATGATAATCGTGGTAATGTTGACGGCTTAATCAGTCCCGAAGGGATCCCTTTGGGATAGAATCATGTATAAATCAGTAGATCAGGTATTACCTACACTTAAAATAACCCTTACCTAATAACTCGAAAGCGTAAAAACATTTGACGTGGTGGCGATGACCTCGGCTTTGCCGTCAAGATCAAGATCAGTACCAGCCACTTCCACTCCGGTTTTTGATTTTTCATCAAAAGCGAAGAAACTGATTCCCTTGGCCTGACCTTTTCGGTCGAAAATTTTAACTTGCGGAGCTCCGCCTTTGCCCGGACCAGTGATTATTTCATCTATGCCATCGCCGTCAACATCGCCCGCCGCCACATTGACGCCGCCGCGAAATTTCGGATCATACGCGAAAAAACCAGGATTGATATTTCGGCCGTCCGGAGCAAACACGCGAACATGCGGACCGCCGCCATTGCCCGCGCCGGTCACGATCTCATACCAGCCGTCGCCTTCAAGATCAGCGATGGTAACATTTACCCCGCCGCGAAACGATGGGGCGTAAGCAAAAAAACCGGGATTGATCAGCTTGCCGTATGAATTAAAAATTCTGACTTGCGGGCCGCCGCCGTTTTCCGTGCCGGTCACGATTTCCATGGTGCCATTGTGATCAAGATCGCCAACCGTGATATTCACGCCTTTATTAAACTTTTCAGTGTAAGGATAAAAACCGGTCAAAAACTTTCCGTTAGAATCATAGACCCTCACCTGACTCGCGTCCGCCACCACGAATTCGCGCGTGCCGTCAGCATCCAAATCTTTTTCCACGACTTGGCTGGCGCCTTTGAACAAATCATTATAAGCGAAAAAACCGTTGCGCGCCGCGTGGCCGTATTGATTGAAAACTTTGGCGAACGAACCATTGATATACGTGGCGTTTAAAATTTTGTCGAGCGGACGAAGCAGGACCAGACCGTCCTTGGCCGGAATTTCCACGCTTGAAACAAAAGAACCGTCATTGACTTGCGGCGCTTGATCGCCGCGCAACTTTTCATATTCACCGCCAAGATCAACGTCATATCCGCTGTTCGTTGAATTAACGATCACCAGGCCATTTTTAAAATCGCGGCGCCACACGCCATCATTAAAATTTTTTTTGGCAGAATCAAAAACATTGAAGGCTGTGCCGGCCGGCTGACCCAGCGACGTCTCATACTCATCATACCACCACATCTCGTGATGGCTTTCGTCGCCCTTATCAAAACTGTAATAGCCGTCATCAAGCAAAGCGCTGGCCAAACCGAAACGCATCTCCTGATAATTTTTCTCATTGCCTGTATTATTAACATTGCTATTCAAAATACTGAGCGATGGCTGATAACCGTTCTGGTTAATAAAGCGATATTTATTCAAAGTATCCGCCCAACCTTTGTCGGGAAAATGTTCGTAGAGAACGCCGTTTAAAAGTTGATAATACGTTTCACCGCCATTGCCGGCAATCAAGGCGTTTTGGCCGAGGAAACTTCGCGTCTTCTTTAACAAAGCAATCATGCCGTTTTTCCATTTTTCATTTATTTGCGCCAGCTCATCAACTGCGCCATCCTGATTCAAGTCAATATTAAAATCCTTCATGAACGAAAGATTGTCCCAAGCATTATCGTAGAAAACACCATCCCAATATCCTGAATCAATAAGTTCATCTTTCACAAATCGCGCTAAAACGTCAGTCCAGCGTTCATTATTAACCAAAGTTGCGTCCGCGGTAACGTTAATCATGGGATTTCCCGGCCACCAAGCAACCTTATCCCCGCTCGCGTTTCGGAGCCACCAATTGCTATCAATTTGGTTATACAATTTTTGCCGCAATGTTCCAGAGAGTGTCCCTGAATCGCCGCGGATTTCTTGCGAAGCAAGGTAGGCCAGAAGTTTAATGTTTGGATTTAATTTTTTCAGCAATTTTAAACTGGCCGGAGAGTATGTTTGCACTTCCATGTCGATAATAAGAACATCCCATTTGGAAAGAATTTTTGCTTCCTCGGCCGTGATGTCCCATCGGAAAAAAATATTGGCCAGTTTCGGATATTTAACGTGATTTAATTCAGCCCCTCTAAGAATTAAAGGGGTTGAAACAACAACAATTAGAATCACGAGCGAAGCGATTATTTTTTTCATTGTAGCCACACTTTTAACAACCCCATCTCTTTTCAATGTCACCCTGAGTGGCATCGAAGGGCGCTTCATGACTAACCTTTCCTCCCGTCCGGCAAAACTTTATTATAGCAGTCAGCCAGTTTTTCATAATAAACACTTGAACAATTTTTTTGTTCAACCGCTTGACGAGCATTTCGGCCGAGGCGTTCAATGTCTTCAACACCATTGAAATGCGTTTTGATTTTCAAACGCAAATCCTTTATATTTCCAGCTTCAAAAAACCAACCGGTTTCACCTTCCTTTATCATTTCTTTCAGACCGCCAACATTTGCGGCCAAGACCGGCTTGCCGAGAGCCATAGCTTCGAGGACGACCATTGGGTAATTCTCATACCATTCGCTGGCGATAATCTTGAACCTCGAATTGCGAACCAAATCAAACACTGTGTTGCTGTCATATCGCATAAGTTCAACATTTTTAATCTGTTTTTTTTGAAGATAATTTTTTATTGTTTCCATCATTGGTCCGTCACCGATCAACTTCAACTTGATGGTCGGCAATTTACGAATCGCGCGAAGCAAGGTCATCATTCCTTTTTCACGGCTCAAGCGACTGACGCACACCACATAGTCGCCGGGCAAATAGTTTGGCTCAAATTTAGAGAGCTCAATGAAATTATTAATCACTTCAATTTGTTTCTTTATCCCCCAAGCGACAAACTTCTCTTTCAGGAAATTACTTGGCGAAATATAAAAGTCAACCCCGCGCTGATAAAATCCAAACAACCAATTCAAAAGCAGTTCCTTGGCCGCCATCAAACTTGCCGGAAAACTATTCTGAACGCAACGATGAATAAAACAATGATAATATTTATGCTTTCTGCAATGTTCGCATATTCGTCCATGTTGAAACAACTGATAATTCGGACAAATGAGTTGATAATCATGCAAAGTCATCACTACCGGTATTTTATGTTTTTTGAGCGGCGCTAATATTGAAGGCGTCAACTGATGATAGATGTTGTGCAAATGCGCTATGTCCGGCTTTTCATTGACAATCAATTGTTCCAATTTTCTGGTAGCTTCAGGATAATAAAAATAACGCGAAATCTTTTTCCACCAATTGCCCGGCGCGCTGAAATCAATATGATCAACAAAATATTCCGACTGGCCGAAAGGTAGGTTGCGTTCATCTTTCATGGAAAAACAAACAACCTCATGCCCGTTTTCTTCCAGAATTTTTTTCGTGTCAAAATAAACGCGCTCGCTGCCGCCTTTTAAATAATGAAATTTGTTTATCAATAAAATTTTCATAAAACTCGTTTTACTTATTTCACTTGTCTCGCTCGCCTGCCTGCCGTACCCCGGATCGCAGTCCGGGGGAAGGCAGGTCTTGCTTTATTGCTCAAGTGCTTATATGTTTATATGCTTAAATGCTTTATTGCCAACTCTTCATACAACTTCTCGTATTCCTTAATCGTTTTATTGATATCAAAATCACTCATAACTCTTTTCTGCAGACTCATCGCCATTTTCCTAGCTTCTTCTCGATGCTCGTCAATCCAATTCAAATGCCCGACCAATTGCTCGATGCTTTTCGGTTTAAATAACAAACCATTCTCTTTGTTCTTTATAATTTCCGGCACGCCGCCAACCTTGGTCGCCACCACGACTTTTCCGGCCGCCGCTGCTTCCAAAATAACTAAACTCAATCCCTCGCTGATGGACGGCAGAACAAACACATCCATTTCCTCAAGCGCCGGGCGCACATCATCTTGCTCTCCGTCAAACCTGATGCGATCAGCAATGCCGAGTGAAATCGCCAAATTGCTTAATTCTTTTTTTAGCGGTCCGTCGCCCACTATGATTAACCGCCAATCATGATTTTTTATAAAACGGCAAGCTCTAATCAAATGCTTCTGACCTTTTTCTCTAACCAGTCGGCCAACCGTTCCGATAACCAAACCCTCTTTTTCCAATATCGCCGGTTTTTCACAATAA
>JBBTXH010000093.1:0-2129 GCA_038062385.1 Patescibacteria group bacterium | reverse complement strand
TCATTCAATGGTTGATTATGAAATGGCGCAAAAAAATGATTTGGCCATGATTAAAATTATCAATGAAGAAGGAAAAATCACGGAGAACGGCGGAAAACATTTTGGCTTGTCCGCAGAACAGGCGCGCGAAAAGATCGTGGTTGAATTGAAGAAATCCGGATTGCTCGAAAAAGAAGAAGAAATCAAACATAATCTTTCGCTTTGTTATCGCTGTAAATCTGTGATTGAGCCATTACCGAGCAAGCAGTGGTTTGTGGATGTTAATAAACCTGTTAAGCCGAAAAATAAGATTAGCAAACTTTTTGGTTCGAATGAAAAAGTCAGTTTGAAAGAGATGGCTTTAAAAGTCGTTGAAACTGATGATAAAGAAAATAAAATTGAATTTATACCGGAACGCTTTGAAAAAATCTATAAAAATTGGATGGAAAATCTGCATGATTGGTGTATTTCACGCCAGATTTGGTTTGGACACAGAATTCCTGTTTGGTACAAGAAAGATGGCGCTGACACGGAGATGATTTTAATGCGCCACGGCGAGGCTTTGAGCAACAAATTAAACAAACTTAATTCAGATGTAAATAATCAAGCGAACGGTTTGACGCCGGAAGGGAAAAAACAAGTTAGCGCAACTGCGAAAACATTAAAGTCGGAAAAATTCGAAATAATCATTACTTCTGATTTTAAACGGGCCAAGGAAACCGCGGAGATTGTCGCCAAGACGTTGAAGATAAAAATGATTACCGATGAACGTTTGCGCGAGGTTGGCGTTGGAAAATTTGAAGGCAGGCCTGATCATGAAATGAGCGCGTTTCGCGAAGGACAAGGGTTTGCCAATTGGCATCACAAATCGCCGGGCGGTATTGAATCCTTTGACAGCTTGAAGAAGCGTGTTTTTTCCGCTTTGAATGACTTGCAAAAAAAATATAAAGGCAAAAAAATATTGGTGGTTACTCATGGCGACGTAATTCGCGTGGCGCAAGGTTATGGCAAAGAGATGAGCGATGAGGCCATTTTTCATTTGGGTTATCCGGATTTGGCGCGTTTTGTTAAATTGGTTGTTCCGGCGGAAGAAAAAGTCAGAGTTTCTGAGGAAAATATCACTGAGCCGGGTTGGGTTCAGGATAATGACACTCTTGATACTTGGTTTTCGTCCGGTCTGTGGTCGTTCACCGCGTTATTGCCGAAAGATTGGGATGGAAAAAAGTTTGATTCAGCTGATATTAAAAGATTCCATCCAACATCAGTCTTGGAGACCGGTTATGATATTCTGCCGTTCTGGGTGTCGCGTATGATTCTAATGACGAACTATGTCATGGGAGAAGTGCCGTTTGAAAAAGTTTATTTGCACGGACTTATTCGTGACAAAGATGGCGACAAGATGAGTAAATCAAAGCCGGAAACAGCGATTGATCCGGTTGAAGCAGGAACAAAATATGGTTTTGACGCGGTGCGTTTGAGTTTGTTGATCGGCAACACCGCTGGCAACGACGCGAAGTTATATGATGAAAAGATCGAGAGTTATAGAAATTTTGTGAATAAACTTTGGAATATCGCGAGGTTTGTTACGGTAAAAGAAGGCGGAGAGGGGTTCTTCGATGTGACTCAGGATGACATAACGACTCAGGGTGACATAACGTTGGCGGATAGATGGATATTGTCGCGGTTCAACCGTTTAAAGGACGAAGTTAAACAATCAATGGATGAATATAATTTTTCCGGAGCCGGAGAATTATTGCGCGCATTTACCTGGAATGAATTGGCTGATTGGTACTTGGAAATTGCGAAAGTCGAGGAAAATAAGGATGAAATTTTAATAAGCATAATGCGCGACTTATTGAAGCTGTGGCATCCGTTTGTGCCGTTTGTGACCGAAACTATTTGGCGAGAGATGGGAGAACAAGAAAGTATTATGGTTAGTTCATGGCCAACCGCGGACAAAAAGTTAATCAACAAAAAAGCGGAAACAGAATTTGAAATCGTCCAGCAAATAATTATACTAATTAGAAATGCCAGGGCGCAACATAATATTCCGTATTCAAAAGAATTGGCAGTGGTTGTGGCATTAGAGAAGAAAACTGAATTAGTTGCAAATAATGCCGCGATTATCGAGCAAATCACCAAGTTAAATA
>JBBTXH010000092.1:0-3029 GCA_038062385.1 Patescibacteria group bacterium | reverse complement strand
TTGTGTTTGTGAGCGAATTTCAAAAAAGGAGATTTGATCGGCACAGCCGCATTACGAATTATGAGATCAGCTGATAAAAAATCTTTTTCTAAATGTTTGCCAAGAGTGTAGTCGATTTTATAAGGCGCTAATTCATCGAGCGAGCTTTTCAGTTGTTCTTTTGTTTTCAGATCAGTAACCGTAACGTGAGCTCCTCGTTTAGCAAAAAAGATAGCGTCTTTAAGTCCGCGACCAAGCAGACCTAAACCAAAAATAAGTACTTTTTTATTTTTAAAGTCAGGAAAACTGTTTTGTTTATTGCTTCTTTGCTTCATTGTTTCTATGTTTAAATGTTTAATACCAGCCTTTGTCGAGCAGAAAAACAATAACTCCAGCGACAGCGGTGATCGAGGAAATCAACCAAAAACGCATAACGATTTTCGGTTCAGTCCAACCCTTGGCCTGGAAATGGTGATGGATCGGTGCTGATAAAAAAACTTTTTTTCCTCTAAATTTTTTGGATAATGTCTGGATTATTACTGACAGTGATTCAATCACGAAAAGAAAACCGATAATCGGCAAGAGCAGGGCAGTATTAGTGAGCATGGCAATAATACCAACCGTAATACCTAAGCTCATGGCACCGGTGTCGCCCATGAAAAAGCGCGCTGGATTGATGTTGAACCACAAAAAAGCTACCAGCGCTCCGGTAATTACCGCGCAGAAGGTGGCCAGTTCAAATTTACCTTGAGTGAATGAAATGGCGGCCAGCGCAGCGAAGGTGGTGGCTAGAGTGCCACCGGCCAGGCCATCAAGACCATCGATTTCATTGACTGAAAAAGCTGTTGCCACTAATACGAAAACAAACAAGGGAATGTACCATAAACCAATTTCAAAATTTCCGACAAAGGGTACATGAAAGACGTCCCAGTCCAGTTTGAAGTAAAACCAGAGTGCTCCGACAATCGCAATTCCAGTATAAAGCGCTAAACGGTAAATAGCGCTGAGTCCGCCGCCTTTTGGCCCGATTTTTTTGACGCCGAGGTAATCGTCGAACAATCCGATTAAAGCTGAAATAACAAGAGCGCCAAGCGGTAAAAGAGTTTGTTCGCGCGTTAAAAAATTAAGCTTAGCGAAAAAACTGGTCGGAAAAAAATATTCAATCGCGAAAAAAAGTATTGCCAGAACAAGAGTGGTTAGCCAGATAAGCAGTCCGCCCATCGTCGGCGTGCCGGATTTTTCTTTGTGCATGGCCGCAAAGATCGGCGCTGATGCTTCATCGCGAATTTGTTTGCCAAGCTTGTATTTGTAGAGAAAATGGGTGAGTAGCGGCGTGGAAAAAAACGCAATCAAAAATGAAAAAATACTGAGCAGGCCGATTTTGAAAACAAGAGCTGTTTCCATAATTTAAATGTTAATTAAAATAACAAAAATTGTTGCTAAGAGCAAGAAGACCTGCAACAAAGCGCTTGAAACGGACAGAAAATAACTTAGAATCTCCTTTTTGCTGTACAAGAGCAAAGCGGAAATTGTGTTGACTAGAAAAATCACTAAACCAATCCCCGGAAGATAGAAAATGTTTTGCCACTTGCCAAAAAGATCAACGCCCAGATAGATATTGTAGTGCAGGGGAATAAAGGATTGTTCTTCCGGCAAGTCGTAAACCAATGGATAGAACTTAAAATAAATTACCAGCCAAATTAACAGGTTTAAAACCAAACCGATAATGCTTGAAATCAGAATCAATTTGTTCTTTCTGGCAGGTGTTGTTTTTAATTTGTCTAAAAATTGGTATAAGAATACGAGCATAATATTGCTTAAAATTTACGTTGATATTATAGCATGATAAGAAGAAAAAATAAAGTTAAACCAGCTTGAAATCATGGTACGATTGTGTTATGATTTTATTCAGCGATTATTCGCTAATTTATGCAGTATCACATCATCACCTTTGGTTGTCAGATGAATCGTAGCGATTCTGAAAGAATTGCGACGGTTTTTGAACACTTAAATTGTTCAGCAATAAATTCAGTTGATCAAGCTGATTATGTGGTTGTTAACGCTTGTTCAGTTAGGCAAAAGGGGATTGAACGTATCTGGGGATTGATTGAAAAGGTGCGAGAATTGAAAAGCGTGAAAAAACCACTGATGATTTTAACCGGTTGCTTACTACCGGGCGATAAGCGTAAATTCAAGGATAAGGTTGACTTTGTTTTTAATATAAAAGAATTGAACAAACTGGAAAAGTTTTTATCAAAGCGAACACATTATACTGATGAAAACTATTTCAATGTATTACCGAAAACCTCGTCAAGTTTTCAGGCTTTTGTTCCTATCATGACCGGCTGCGATAATTATTGCAGTTATTGCGCTGTGCCGTATGTTCGTGGTTCAGAAACGAGTAGAAAAATTAAAGATGTTTTAGATGAAATAAAAATTTTGGTTAAGAAAGGTTGTAAAGCGTTTGAGTTGCTCGGACAGAATGTCAATTCTTATTCGCCTAAAGATCAAACAAGCTTTTCAAAAAAAAATCCGTATCATCATAATTTCGCCAAATTATTATGGGAGGTGAATCAAATCAAGGGACTTGAACGCGTTCATTTTTCTTCCAGTCATCCGAAAGATATGAACGATCAAGTGATCCACGCCTTAAGTTTACCAAAACAAGTGAATTATTTGCATTTGGCTTTGCAATCAGGAGATAACAAGATTCTTCAAGTCATGAATCGTAAATATAAGGTTGAAGATTTTGAGAAAATAATAAAAAAAGTAAGAAAGATTAAACCGGATATTGCTCTCGGAACTGATATTATAGTTGGCTTCCCCGGTGAAACAAAAAAACAATTTGAAAACACGCTTAAATTTTATAAAAAAATAAAATTTGATATTTCTTATCATGCGATATACTCGGAGCGAGCTGGCACTGCGGCGGCAAAGTTGAAAGACAATGTTTCGCGTGAAGAGAAGAAGCGGCGTTGGCGTGAATTGCAAACATTGATGGAAAAGATTACGCTGGAAAAAAATCAAAAATATTTGGGAAAAGAGATTTC
>JBBTXH010000091.1:0-7363 GCA_038062385.1 Patescibacteria group bacterium | reverse complement strand
GCACGGCCATCTCGTTGGTGATGAAGTTTTGCGCTTTGTCGGCAGCGCGATCAACTCGTTGGTTCGCGAAGCTGATTTGTGCGGCAGATTCGGCGGAGAAGAGTTGGTGGTCGTATTGCCGAAATGCACCACTGAAGATGCTGTAAAAATCGCTTTGAAGATTAGGCGGCGCATCAAGCAGGAAAGTTTTGAAGTTAAAACCGGAACTTTCAGCATCAACGTAACCATCGGCGTTGCCAGTTGGCAATTGGGTATGACGCGCGATGAACTTATTGCTCACGCCGACAAAGCGCTGTATCACGGCAAGGAAAACGGCCGCGATTGCGTGGTTACTTGGCTCGGTAGCAATCGTTTCAAAAAAGAAAGCTGAAAAATTAAACCCGTTGTTAAAAACAGCGGGTTTATAATTGACCTTGACAGATTTATTCATTTTGTTAAAATGAATAGTCCTTTAGAAAGGGGGCAAGCATGGAATGGTTCAATCAGCCGTGGGGAATTCAGGCCGGGTTTGGACTGGCATTTTTGCTGATCGTAGTGGCGTTCTTTTACATTCGCAGTCAGCACATTCGGATCAAGAAATTGCAGGCTGAAGTTGAAAGCTGGTTGGTTGATCCGCTGACCGGACTCTTGTCGCGCAGACGTGCGATGGATATTTATTATTGGTTGTTTGATCAGGTTTACGCAGCGCTTTACAAGATTGACGAGGATCGCCGCGATGATGACGCGGCTTGGAAAAATTTAGCGGTAATCATGTTTGACCTTGATCATTCAAGAAAAATTTTAGAAATTCATGGACAAGCGACGGCCGAGAGCGTTGCCGTAAAATTCGGTGAACTTTTGAAAAGAGAGATTAGAAACGCTGATTTGGCCGGGCGGTACGGCGATGACGAATTCATCGTGCTTCTTGCCACGAATTTGGCTGGCGCCAAAGCGTTTTCTACGCGGGTTCGTTTGAATTTCAAGAAACTGCGCTTTGAGAACAAGAAGAAACCGTTCAGCGCCACCGTTAGCTGTGGATTAACGGTGATTGATTCAGATTCAGACCGTGACACCTTCGTGGAGCGAGCGATCAGCGCGCTCAAGGTTGCTAAAAGCAGCGGTAGAGACTGTGTAGCGATTTGGGGCAGGGAGCGCACGGAAATCATTAAATAATATTCAGCAGGGATTCAAATATCCCTGCTTTTAAATTTGACAGGGAGTTTGATGTGTATTACAGTGTAGTACATATGAGATGCGTAGTTACTCTTTCACTCCCAAAGGATTTGTGCGTAGAAGTGGAGAAACAAATGAAAAAACATAAGTTTTCCTGTAAAAGCGAATTTATGAGACACGTGCTTCGTTTTTGGTTAGCCAACAAAAAGTAATAGTTGCTACAAATTACAAATCGTACAAATGTTACAAATTGACCTATGAGCTGGATATCAATTTAGACCAGTTTGTAGATATTTGTAGATTCGTAGGCAATTCGTAATTCGTAGCCATAAAATTATGGAATTAAACGATTCCAATTTTGAACAGGAGATTTTGAATTATGAAGGCGTGGCCTTGGTTGATTTTTACGCAGAATGGTGCGGACCATGCAAGATGCAGGGACCGATCATTGAAGAATTGGCCGAGGAGATGGCCGGTCAACCGGTTAAAATCGTCAAAGTGAACGTGGATGAAAGTCCAACGACTTCTTCGCGTTTCAACATCATGAGTATTCCGGCTTTGATTATTTTTCAGAAAGGCGCGGTTAAAGAAACATTGGTTGGCTTGCACGCTAAAGATGTTTTGAAAAAAAAGTTGGAAGCGGTTATTTAATTGTTAGGATGAGGATGATTAGAAGGATTAGGAGGATGAGGAGGATGAGGAGGAAATTCTGAAAAAGCGTCAAAGCAAATCGTAAACATCTTTCTAATCTTACTAATCCTACTAATCATCCCAATCCTATGAAAAAATACGACCTAATTATCATTGGCGGAGCATGCGCCGGATTGACTGCCGGCCTGTATGGCGCGCGGCGCGGGCTCAAAACATTAATTTTAACTAAGGATATCGGCGGACAAGCAGGTATTACTTTTGAAATTGAAAATTATCCGGGCACAGGCAAGGTCAATGGTTATGAACTCATGATGAATTTCAAAAAACAGGCGGAAGGCGCTGGTGCGGAAATACAAATCGCGGAAGTGAACGAAATTGAAAGTCGCGAAGGAGCGTTTGTTGTGAAGAGTTCAGTTGGCGAATATGAAGCGTCAAGTTTAATCTTGGCTTTCGGTTTGGAACACAGAAAATTGGGCGTTATTGGCGAGAAAGAGTTTCTTGGCAAAGGCGTGACCTACTGCGCGACCTGTGACGGTCCGTTATACAAGAGAAAAACCGTGGCCGTGGTTGGCGGCGGCAATTCTGCTTTTGACGCGGCTGAATATTTATCCGGTTTATGTAAAAAGGTTTATCTGATTCATCGCAGTGACAAATTTCGCGCTGATCAAGTTTTGATTGATGTTGTAAAAAACAAAAGCAATATTGAAGTAATGGTTAATACGGAAATTGCCGAAATTGTTGGAAAAGAACGAGTGGAAAAAGTCATTTTCAAAAACGGACAAGAATTACAACTGGACGGAGTGTTTATTGAAATCGGTTATTCGCCAAAAACAGATTTTATAAAAGACTTGGTGAAACTCGATGAAATTGGTCAGGTGATTATTGATAAAGAAGGAAAAACAAATGTGCCGGGAATTTTCGGCGCAGGCGATGTTACTGATACTGTGTTCAAACAAGTGGTTATTTCAGCCGGCGAAGGCGCGAAGGCATCCTTGTCAGCCGCGCGATACTTGCAGAGCAGTAAAGGGTTGGAAATTAAACCGGATTGGGATAGAAGGAAAAAAGCATAATAGCTCGTCACCCTTCGAGTGACCTCAGGGTGACAAGGCCGGATTGGGATAGAAGGAAAAAACATGAATGATCTAAAAACACTTGCTTTGAATTATCACGCTCTTCCGCAGCCTGGAAAAATCAACGTTGTTCCGTCAAAATCAATGGACAGTATCAATGATTTGTCACTGGGATATACGCCTGGTGTGGCTGAGCCATGTATGGAGATAGCGCGAGATAATTCATTAGCTTACAAATATACAGCCAAAGGAAATTTGATCGCGGTAATTAGTAACGGCACGGCTGTTTTAGGTTTGGGTAATATCGGCGCAATGGCGGCGAAACCGGTTATGGAAGGGAAAGGAAATCTATTCAAACGTTTTGCCAACATTGATGTTTTTGATTTGGAAATAAATGAGCAGGAGCCTGATCGATTCGTTGAAATCGTTAAAAGTTTGGAACCAACCTTCGGCGGAATTAATTTGGAAGATATAAAAGCGCCGGAATGTTTTGAAATTGAAGAAAGACTCATGGAAGAAATGAGGATTCCGGTTTTTCATGATGATCAGCACGGTACGGCGGTCATCGTCGGAGCGGCCATGACGAACGCACTGGCGATTGCGGAAAAGGAGATAGATGCTGTTAAAATTGTTTTTTCCGGCGCTGGTTCAGCGGCGATTGCCTGTGCTAATATGCTGATTGATCTTGGTGCGAAACAAGAAAATGTTTTTATGTTTGACAGTGTCGGATTGTTGACTCGACAAAGACTGGCGGAATTGAATAAATATAAGGAAAAGTTCGCTCAAGAGAAAAAACAAACACTGGCTGAAGCCATGCGTGACGCAGATGTTTTTATTGGTGTGTCCAAAGGTGGGATTATTTCCGGGGACGAACTGCGTTTGATGGCTGCGCAGCCGATAGTTTTCGCCATGGCCAATCCTGTGCCGGAGATTTCATGGGTTGACGCGAAAGCAGCTCGTGCCGATATAATTATGGCAACCGGCAGAAGTGATTTTCCCAATCAAGTGAACAATGTTTTATGCTTCCCTTTTGTTTTTCGTGGTTCGCTTGATGTGCGTGCCGTAAAGATTAACAAGCAGATGATGCTTGCGGCCGTCAAAGCCATTGCCGCACTGGCGCGCGAACCGGTTGTTCAGGAGGTCGTTGATATATATCAGAAAAATTTTGTTTTTGGAACAGAGTATATATTACCGAAACCGTTTGATCCGCGCCTTCTGACGCGAGTTGCCTCTTCTGTAGCCAAAGCGGCGATTGACAGCGGAGTGGCGGCACAACCGATTGATGATTTTGAAAATTACGAAAAGTATTTAGGTGATTTATCAAAAAGATTGGCTAAGGGAGAGTACGTTGGTAACTAAAATTAGTAAATTAAAGAATAGTTTGATTGATAGAAAATGTTTTTATGAACAATCCATTTCAAAACGCATTGCAACAATTGGAGAAGGCGGCGAAAATCATTAACCTCGATGCAGATGTCTTGGAATTACTCAAAGTTCCGGATCGGGTTTTGCAAGTGAAAGTTCCGGTGAAAATGGATAACGGAAAGTTGAGAATTTTTGAGGGATACAGAGTTCAATACAATAATTGGGCAGGACCGTACAAAGGAGGACTGCGTTATTTTCCAACCGTTGATCTCAATGAAGTGAAAGCTTTGGCTTTTTGGATGACCATTAAATGCTCGGTAGCCGGCATTCCCATGGGCGGCGGCAAGGGCGGCATTACTTTGAATCCGAAAGAATTAAGTGCAGGAGAATTGGAACGTTTAACCAAATCATTTGTGCGCATGATCGCGCCGAATATCGGATCGCAAGTTGATGTGCCGGCGCCGGATGTTTATACCAATTCGCAAATCATGGAATGGTTGGTTGACGAATACGCAATATTTAATGGCAAAGAAGATTTGGCCGTAACCACCGGCAAACCGTTATCGCGCGGAGGAAGTGAAGGTAGAGATCGCGCGACGGCCATGGGTGGGTTTTTTATTTTACAAAATATTATTGAAAAAAAATTGATTGCGTCGCAACAACTGACGATCGCTATTCAAGGATTTGGCAATGCCGGATCGGTTATGGCTGAACTTTGTTTTGACTCAGGTCATAAAGTGGTGGCTGTATCTGATTCACAGTCGGGTATTTATAACGAGAATGGTTTGGATATTAAACAAGTGCTTGAACATAAGAAATCCACAGGGTCGGTTACTGGTTTTTCTAGCGCAAAAGCTGTTTCCAATGCTGAATTATTAGAGTTGGCTGTTGATGTACTTGTTCCGGCGGCGCTTGAAAATCAGATTACGAGTGATAATGCGAATAACGTGAAAGCCAAGTTAATTATTGAGCTTGCGAATGGTCCGATTACTCCTGAGGCAGACGAGATTTTGGCTAAAAATGGAATAAAATCAGTGCCTGATGTATTGGCCAATTCAGGCGGAGTGACGGTCAGTTACTTTGAATGGTTGCAGAATATTGAGACCAGCCATTGGACAGAAGAGCAGGTTTTTGCTAAGCTGAAAGAGTTAATCGTTCCGGCGTTTGAAAAGATTTGGCAAATGCATGAAGAGAAAAAGATTGACCTGCGTACCGCTGCTTTTTGCCTGGCTCTATCCAGATTGCAAAAGATGTGGTATGATGTCAGTGCGAAGTTAAATTAATAACATAAACAACTATGCCAAGAAAGATTAATCCGGCCCTTATGAAGCCGCACAAGATTTCAGCGGAATTAGAGGCGGTAGTAGGCAAAGGACCGATGTCAAGACCAGCTGTAATCAAACAGCTTTGGATTTACATCAAGGCAAACAATTTACAGAACCCGAAGAAAAAAGTGAACATCATTGCTGATGCTTTGCTCAAGAAAGTTTTTGGCAAAGCTGAAGTAAACATGTTTGAAATGGCCAAGTTGATTTCAAAACATTTGAGTGACTAAAAAAGGACAGAAAAAAAAGATCCTCTGGATGGGGATCTTTTTGTTTCTCTAATTCACACTTAAACTTGCTCCCTTGACAAGGGGAAGGTTGTTTGGTAAAAGATAAGAGCGTTCATTGAAATTGTTAGAAGGCAAGGAGGTAAAAATGTCTCACAAAAAAACCCGTCCTGTTGTTTATTGTTTTATCGCGATTTTTGCCGTGCTATCATCCGCACTATTAGGGACGGTTGCGTATTTCAGTAGCATTTCTGTCACGGAACGAAAAATTGACGACGTGCAGAAGATCAGGGTTTACGATCAGTACAACATCACACTTTTCGCCGGCAAACTGGGGCAAGGAATTGAGCAGATAAGTTTTCGATTAAGCGATCAGAAATTTTTTGTTGATGTTCCGGTCAATTCCGCGATGTGGGCGGAGGTGAAGGAGTGCGATAAAAATTTGTATGGTTGCCTTGATGTACATGTTCACTCTTTGGCGGATATAGAATACGGTGAAACTCCTAAAAGCAGGAGCTCGGAGTAATTGAGATTGAATCATTATAAGGATTCGGCAAACTGCCGGATCTTTTTTATTAAGGTGGAGTACGGTGGCGTTTGACAATTTTTTTAGAGTGTGCTAAATTTAACTGAAGTTTAAGTATCGGGTTCTTTAACAATTTTAGCCAAAATGGCTAAGAATATAAAGGAGGGGAAATGATTAAAAGTGTGGTTTTGCTTATCGCGGTTCTTTCTTGTTTGATTGGTTGCGGTAGAAGCGAGCCGATTGTGTTCAAGACCATTCCCCACGGATCAACGCCATCTACGATAATCACGTATCAGATTGATAAGCTCATCAGTCATGGTAATGGTGTTTATTATTTTAATACGACAGGTGATAGCTTTGGCAAATCATTGTCGTCGTTTATTGAGGCTCATTCTGAATTGGAATTTGTGTCCATGGCTCCGCAAGTTAGTGGCTATGACGGCTGTAAAACCGATGGCTACTTCGTTGTTTTTCGACTAAATGCGAACAGATAGGGAGGAGAAAATGCGAAAGATAATGGCGGTCATGGCATTAGCATTCTTTTTCACATTCGTTTCTTGCCATTCAGCGGGTGATCCGAAGAAAATTGATAGAGCCGAAATTGTGCAACCTGTAAGCTACGGAAACAACCTTTATTACTTTTCCGCTGTTGAGGCAAGTTTTGGAAAGTCATTGGGGGCTTTTCTTGATAAGAATCGTAATCTCGAAATCGTAACTATTGCGCCAAGCGATACAGGATTTCAATACGGCTATACGGTCGGTTACTTTGTGGCTTTTCGGCTGAATACAGAAAGGTAGGGAATTAAAATGAAAAAGAGTTTTGTTTTTTTCTTGGTAATGATTTGTCTGTGCGTTTGCGGATGTAAGAAAATAGATACTTTTACGACCGGGCAGTGTGCAGAAACGCCAGCGGTTGTGAAACCAGTAGATGTGGGAAGTGGTTTGTACTATTTTGACAATTCTGTAGCATTGCTTGGGAAAACTCTTGAACCATTTATCAAGGCACACCCTGAACTGGAATTGGTCAGCATGGCGCCGTTTGTCACT
>JBBTXH010000090.1:0-4496 GCA_038062385.1 Patescibacteria group bacterium | reverse complement strand
TGAACCGACGCGTAGCGTCTGGTTCAGGGCGTCAAAAAGTAACCCTGCGGAGCAACGCGCTGAACTAATTTGTCGAGATAATCATTGAACCTGTCGAATAAACCATATACAACACTGTCAGTTTTTACACCTTTTAATTAATGATTAAACCAAATCCATCATTACAACTACTCCGAAGTTTGGCGCTACTCAAGACAAAAAATTTAAACAGATTGAATAAAACCAAACGTAAATTCGCGAGTCAGCATAAAATCGGCATGATCAGCAATGCCGATCTTTTGCGTCTATACCGCGATCAACTTAAACGAAAAAAAATAAAAGCCAACAGCGCTCTCGCCTCATTATTGCAAAAAAGAAAAATCAGAACCCTCTCCGGCGTAGCGCCAATCGCGGTTTTGACCAAACCCTATCCTTGTCCGGGGAAATGTATTTATTGCCCGACTGAAAAGAACATGCCTAAAAGTTACTTATCAAATGAACCGGCGGTCATGCGCGCCATCGCCACCAAGTTCGATCCGTTCAAACAGGTAACGGCGCGTCTTCGCGCTTTGACGGATAATGGCCACGAGACGGACAAACTTGAACTGATTGTCATGGGCGGCACTTGGTCATGTTTGCCTCGAACTTATCAAAATTGGTTTATTAAACGTTGCTTTGAAGCTGCCAATGGTCGAGTTGCGAAAAATTTAATTCAGGCGCAAATACTAAACGAATCCGCCAAACATCGTATTATTGGATTAACGCTTGAAACAAGACCTGATTATATTAACGAAGATGAAATAAAATATTGGCGCAAACTGGGCGCTACAAGAGTTGAACTTGGCGTGCAATCAGTTGACGATGAAATTCTTAACTCCAGCGAACGCGGACATGGCGCAAAGGAAATCATCCGAGCAACAAAATTGTTCAAACAGGCCGGCTTCAAAGTCGCCTATCATCTCATGCCGAATTTACCGGGCGCAACACCGACAAAAGATTTGGCCAATTTTAAAAAATTATTTTCAAATGAAAACTTTCAGCCGGACATGATTAAAATTTATCCGACGGTGGTAACCAAAAATTCAAAACTTTACGGTTTATGGAAAAAGGGCGGCTATCAACCTTATTCAAACAAACAACTTCTTAATTTATTACTGAAAACAAAATTGGCTGTGCCGGAATACGTGAGAATAATCCGATTGATTCGCGATATTCCAAAAGAAAGTATTGAAGCCGGCAATCTTATTTCCAATCTGCGCGAAAACCTTAAAATTGAATTGAAAAAGCAAGGAAAATTCTGTCGCTGTATTCGTTGCCGCGAAGTGCGCGAAGAGATCAAGGGTGCAAATAAATCAAAATTGTTTATAACCAAATATCAGGCGTCCGGCGCGACAGAGTACTTCTTACAATACGCTTCAAACAATAAACGCAAGCTTTTTGCTTTTCTACGACTACGCTTGCCTAGAAATGAAAAAAACTTTATTCCAGAAATCCAAAACTCGGCCATGATCCGCGAAGTGCACACTTACGGCCGACTTATTCCGATCAACAAAGGAGAATCAGGCGTTCAGCATATTGGCCTTGGTTCAAAACTGATGCAACAGGCAGAGGAAGTTGCCGCTAAAAACGGTTTTAGCAAAATCGCGGTTATCTCCGGCGTCGGCGTGCGCGGCTTTTATTGTAAACTCGGCTATAAACAAGAAGGCACCTACATGCTTAAACCCTTAAATAATCAAAAGTTGGCAAAAAATTAATTTTCAGGTAAAATTTGATTGTGCTTTTCAATTATGAATAGCCATTACGGACATCGTTCATACTCCGAAAGAAATTATTACAAAAAACCTTTCCACAAAACAAGGGGCTTTTATATTTTACTTATTATTCTCATCGCTGGGGTTTCATTTGTTTATTTTTCCATTAAACGCAGTGAAGATACAGCCAATCAGGATCAAAAATTCACTGACCAAGTTGAATTACCCTTAACCGCGGCCAAAGTTGTTTTTTTAACAGGCAAACTGGAAAGCCGACCGGAAAATCAACCATGGCAAGAAATCGGTCAGGATTATCAAATCCAATCCTCTGATTCTATTAGAACCAGCTCAGATGCCAAAGCAGTGATCGAATTGCCCGACAAGAGCTTGGTTCGCATGTCGGAAAACGCTGAAATCAAACTTACACAAATCGGCATGGCTGATGTGGTCATCGAACAGCTCGCTGGAAATGTTTTTCATCGCGTAAATAGCAATTCCACCGCCATCTATCGCGTTAAAAATAAAAACACGGAGTTAACCGCACTCGGTACCGGTTTCAATGTGCTGACCAGTTCAGAGCTTACCTATCTCACGGTCACTGACAGCAAAGTTAAAGTTAAAATTTACAACGCCGACAATATTATCAACATGCGCACCGTGGAAAGCGGCGAAAAAGCAACGATCAATCCGTCGCTTGAAACCAATCAAACGATCAAAGCGGAAAATGTCTCCGGCATTGAACTGCAAAAAAACGACTGGTATGCCTGGAACTTGGAAGAAGACCGCAAAGCGAATTTTTCCCTCGGAATTTTTGAACAATCTATCAAATTGGTCGTGGTTGAACCAGCAGAATCAAAAGTCACCACCGACCAAGAAAAAATAACCATCAAAGGCGAAACAGATAAAGAGGCTGAAATCTTTATGTCCGGTAAAGAACTGCAAAATGACAATGGAAAATTTCAAACCGATTTTCTGCTGTCGCCCGGTGAAAACAAGATCGAAATTACTGTCAAAAAAGGCAAAAACATGAATCAGAAAACCATGGTCGTTGAATCAACTAAAAAAGCTGAACAAATAATTTTAACCGGAAAGTTGCTTGACCAGACAGTGTCGCTTGCTTGGGAAACAAAAAATATTCCTGACTTCAAAGAATTTAAAATTTTACAGGGAAGCGCAATTAATCCGACTTTTCCGAACGCGCCCTTTCATACGGTCGCCAAAACATTAACCAATGATGAATGGACCAATCTCGAAAAAGCCAAATATTTTTTTCGCGTCTGCGTACTGAACAACGAAGGCAAATGCCTCATCTATAGCAACAATTTTGAAATTAGTACCAGCAGTAAAATCACTTCAACCGCGGGCATCACTCTCACAACTTCGGTCAAAGCAGATATTGTTGAACTGAAATGGGTTTTAACCAAAGACGTCAATCCGTCTGAAGGGTTCAAAACGATTATTTCACAAAACAAAAATCCGGTTTACCCCGGCAGTTCCTATCATTCACTCTCCAGCAATGAACGCAGCGATCTGTGGAAAAAACTCAGTCCGGGCACTTATTATTTCCGTGTTTGTCTGTTAAAAAATAACGCTTGCGAAAAATACAGCGATAACACTAAAGCCGTCATTACCGAAACCTCAAACAGCTCTATTACTTTAACCGGCGCCAAAGGCGATGGCTTAATCAATTTATATTGGGAAACAGACGACGTACCAATTACTAAGGGATATAAAATCATTTTCAGTGACGAACCAGAAGTAACGTTCCCAGGACTTGGCCATCATTTAAATACTTCCAATGACGCGGGTTCCGATACATGGGACAACCTGACAAGCGGTCAAACCTACTACTTCAAAGTTTGCCAAAATCTTGGCAGTACTTGCGGCGTTTACAGCAATGAAGTTTCGTTTACTTTTTAATAACGATTAAACTATGTTTCCCAATTTATCCAAACAAGACCCGGAAATTTTTTCAGCGATAAAAAAGGAATTACAACGCCAGCAAAACGTGATTGAACTGATTCCATCTGAAAATTTTGTTTCTCTCGCAGTACTCGAAGCGCTGGGCAGTGTTTTGACAAATAAATATTCGGAAGGTTATCCGGGCAATCGTTATTATGGCGGCACGGAAAACGTGGATATCGTGGAACAACTGGCGATTGATCGCGCCAAACAACTTTTTCAGGCCGAACATGTCAATGTGCAACCACTCTCCGGCGCGCCCGCCAACATTGCCGCCTACTTCGCTTTACTTCAACCGGGAGACACAATACTTGGAATGGATCTTTCGCATGGCGGACATTTAACGCATGGTTCGCCGGTCACGCACATGACAAAAATTTTTAATTTCATCCGCTATAAAACTGATTTACAAACCGGTCTGATTGATTATGATAATTTACTGGCCATGGCCAAAGAACATAAACCTAAATTAATTCTGGTCGGTTACTCCGCATATTCGCGTGAGATTGATTATAAAAAAATCAAAGAAATAGCCGACGAAGTTGACGCTCTCACCATGGCTGATATCGCGCACATCGCCGGCCTGATTGCCGCGGGAGTCATGAATAATCCGGTTTTGACTTTTGATGTTGTCACAACCACAACACATAAAACATTACGCGGACCTCGCGGTGGTATGATCATGTGCAAAGAAGCCTGGGCGAAAAAAATTGACAAAGCGGTTTTTCCAGGACTTCAAGGCGGTCCGCACGAACACAATATAGCGGCCAAAGCCGTGGCTTTCAAGGAAGCCCTGCAACCTGA
>JBBTXH010000089.1:0-13830 GCA_038062385.1 Patescibacteria group bacterium | reverse complement strand
CCTTGCAGCAACAGCATCCTTTCCCCCTGCGTTAAATTGAACACTTTTTGGATCAAATCCATTGACGATTCAGATTGCCGTAATAAAATTTTCAGAGCGGAATTGGTCACAATGGATTGACCGTATTGCGAAAGCAGAAAATCATTAACATCTTGCGTAATCGTGGTGACGCCGAGATAATATTTGCGGCTGCGTTTCACCAAAGCATAAATAAATTTCGCTGAATCCTCATGCTGCATGAGCCACCACGCTTCATCAATGACCAAGATTCTGCGTTTCACTTCCGAACGCACCACATTCCAGATATAATTAACGATATTGTAAATCGCCATTGCTCGAAGTTCATCCTCAAGATCGCGCACGCTGAAAGCGACCAGCTGATTCGTCATATCAACGTTGGTCGGAGCATTGAACAAACCGGCAAACGTTCCAGTCGTAAATTTTTTCAATCGCAAAGCCAAATCAGCGCCACCCTCCATACCATCGAGCACATCATACAGATCCTGCATAATGGGCGGCTCCACTTTTGAAAGATCAGCATCCGGCGTAATGTCTTTTTTCGCATAGGCTTCGCCCAAAGCGCGATCCATGATTGAGTCTTCCTGAAAACTCATGTTTCCGATCATAATTCTAATCAAACCCTTGACCGTGATCACTGCGCTTCTAATAATATCGGCCGTGGACATATCGCCTACTTTACGAGGCAAATCGAACGGATTAATTTTACTTTCCGAATTCAAAGAAATATTAACGTAAGTGCCGCCGACCGCGTCGCAAAGATTTTTGTATTCTCGTTCCGGATCAATGATCATGACATCAGTCCCGAGCATTAAACTGCGCAGCACTTCGAGTTTAATCGTATAACTTTTACCGGCGCCGGAAGTGGCAAACACGCAAGAATTGGCATTTTGCAATGAAAAGCGATCAAATAATATTAAACTGTTATTATGGCGATTGACACCAAACAAAATGCCCTCGTCAGAAGTCAATTCCGATGAAATAAATGGAAACGAAGAAGCGATCGGCGAAGAATTCAGGTTCGCCATGATCATGATTTCATTGTTGCAGAGTGGCACCGTGGAATTAAAACCTTGTTCCGCTTGATAGAAAACTCGTTTTGACAAAACTGAACGAGTACCCAGCACTGCTTCAATATCTTCGGTCAAACGATCAAGCTCTTTCAAGTCTTTTTCATACAACGTGATATAGAGCCCAAATTGGAAAAATTTTTCAATGCCTTGCGTCAAATCATCGCGCAGTTTTTCAATATCGCGAAGCGCGGTCTCGCGCAAAGGATCGCGCGGCGCGCCCTTTTCCGCGTCCATAGTAAGTTGCGCTGTAAGAACGCCGACTTTATTTTTCAATTGCTTCAAAACCACCGGCGACTCCATCGGATAAAAGAACATACTGATGTCAATCATGGCGTTGTAATTGATGATCGGTTCAAACCAACCGACCGCAATGTAACGCGGATAAGTCATGACAAAAAATGTCCGCGCGTACAGTCCGCCGACGCGCACATGATCAGGCGTTACCTCAAAGGCCGCCGGCGCGATAATATCAAGCACTGAAGTCAATCCGCGGCGATAAGTTTTTTCTTGCTCCAAAGATATTTTTTCTCCCTGCGCCGCGGTCTCATCAGCCTGAAGCTTTTTCGCCTCGGACAATTCCGGCTTGTTTTCAACGACTGTGCTGACCGGTTGATTTTTTATATCCTTTGCGTTAAACATATACTTTTGAAATTAACCTAATTATTCTAGTTGACCTAATTAACCTAAAAAATGCACAATACCCAAGTCTCAATAAATCTTATACGCTTAATTTATTTGGGATTTCTTTATTTGGTTATTGTTTAGAATAATTAGAGTAATTAGGTTAATTAGAATAATTTACACCAATATTTATTCTTCAACTCTCAATTTCTCCACGTCAACCAATTTCTGACTTCGAGAAATCATCGGATTATAAACATTGTAATACAATTCAATGAGACCCTGCGTGTCAAGCCGCACCGTCGTGAGACCAAGCGAAGAAATATTCATGACCACGTGATTCACGCGCTGGTCCATTTCTTGGCTATATTTTTCAAATTTATCTTGTTTCATTTGAATTACTTTTGACGGCGTAAATACCGCTCCGAGCCGGCTCCAAAAACCTCCAGTCTTTTGTTCGATCGGGCTGAACGGCACCACAATAAAAAAATACTTGGTCATGATATTGCGCAACTCCACCATGTCTTTGACGTAAGCCTTATAATTAACAATCTGTCTCTTTAATAAATCATTAGTTAATGTTTTCTCTGCTGCTTCTATTCTTTTCAAATACCCCTCAATGTCCAATTTTCGCGATTGAATGACAATTTGAATCGGAAAATCAAGGTAATTTAAAAAAGTAACATAAGAAGAAACCAAGGCTTCTTGCTCTTCCTCTGATTTAAGCGCGAAATTAATACTGGAAATCATCAAAACCGCGCGCAGCGATCCGTCTTTCAAAATCACGGTATCGTTTTTTATTTCCGCGATATCGAGAAACAGCTGAGTGGACTGCGAAATTTTTCCTGCTGCGAGTTTGTTTTTTTCCGCCATAGTTTATGAGATTAGGGAATTGGGATTATTATGATGTTTGGGAGCATTGAGAAATTTGGGATAATTAAGAAACGAGAAAAACGAACGATAAAGCTTCGTTGCTTCTTTGTTGATAATGAGCCATGATGCGAGACTGCGGAGTTTGCGTCGCTACCGCGCTCGCAAAGACAAGCTGGACAGTTGCTTCGTTGCTTTATTGCTTTATTGCTTTTTTGCTTCTATGTTTAAATGTTTAAATGCTTAAATGCCCTAGTCAACGTCCGCACCGCCATAAATTCCGCCGGTATTTACAATCAAAGAAACGTCTTTCAACCGCGAGCCAGACACCGATGATTTCACGGCAACCTTTTTTTCCGCGATTTCCGTTATTTCACTTTGGACCAATTTCACTGTCCTGACATACGCTTCGCGATTCCAAATCCGTAACTTTGATCTCTTTATTGTTTGCAAAAAATTCAACAGAAAAAAATGAATCGGCCGTCCATTGACTCTGGCAAAAGCGAGAATAGCGAAAACAGCAATCAGAATAACGCTGAATAAAATAAAATATACAAAACTGAATAGTTTATAAAAAATAAAAACAATCAGCATGGCCGCCAGCATCAAAACAAACTGCCGCACCGTGATGGGACCGATGATCTTGTCTTCCACGTCAATGAATTGCGGTACCAAAAATTGTTGCATAAACTAATATTCTCCGATCTTACGATTTAATTCCGCGAACGCTTCGTATTCACTCATGGTCAATGTTTCTTTGTTTTCTACTTGTCTCTGATCAATCACCTGCGCGATTGAACGTTTCTCTCTGAGCGCTTGAAAGGTCATGGCCAAATACAATTGAAAAATCGGCGCTTTTTTCCATACTTCCCTGCCCTGAATCAGACTGCGGAGTGATTGCGCTTTCAATACTTGAAATTTTTCCAAAATCGCGGCCAAGCTCTGTTTCTCATCCTTGCCCAGAGCGCGCCAATCTTTCAAAGTCATAATTTGCAATTCTTGCACTGGTCCTACTAATCGATGCTCTAGTTGCATGCTCTCCAATTTAGGTTTAGCCGGTGGTAATGGTGTGATCAAAGGTTTCGGCCGCTCAACAATTGGTTTTAACATCGCCGGAGCAATCGGTTTTTGTGTTTCTAAAATTTTATTTTCCGGCTTTAATTCTTTTTTAGGTTCTAGCTTGAACGATTCAACCTTGGGTGTCGTCACCTTGTCCGGAACAATCATCGGTGGCGGTGGCATTAATTGATGATCCGTATCAGCAACCGCTCGGGCAACTGACCTTTCATTGGTCTTGGCGGCAATGTTTTTTCTTTCTCGATTAATCTCGCTGGCCGTGTGTTCGAGGACAGAGACAATCAAGCCCGCTTTCTCCCGCGGTAATTCCAATCCGCCGTTCGCTCTCGGCAATTCCAGCATGTAGGACAATTCCTTGACCGTTCTGACGCCGCGAAAAAACGTCATTAAAATATTACGAAATCTTTTTTCTATTTCCGGTTCGCTGAATTTTATTTTCAATTTGACAATCACTTCATCAACACGCTGACTGATCACTGCCTGATCTTCGCTTCGTCGCGACGAAAGATCATCGTTTTTTGGCATATCTTCAAGCTCGATTGGTTTTGAATTTTTAGGCGGTTCAGTCTTTGGCTGCGCGGGCGCAACCGGTCTTGCGGATATCGGTTTTAAAGGTCTGATCGTTTCAACCGGCTGAATCAGCGATTTGATCTCAACCCCAGCTGCTTTATTACTGTCAACTACCAAACCAGGATTATCAACGGTTTTCACTTTTGAGAAAGTCAAAACAGGATCCAAAACTATTTTCTTTTGTTCAGCGACAACCTTATCCGCCTTTGCTTTGGTTATTTCTTCAACACTAAAAAACTTTCCATCTTTATAGTATTTCAGGTGGCCATCTTTATCTTTTACTAAAACATATCCATTGATATCGTCAGTCATCATAATTCTGTCCACTTAAAAGTATTATCGCTTAAATCAAGATATGATAATTGCCCGTATTCTTTGGAGCCGTGATTGCGAAAAATATTTGATAGGTTGGCTACGAGTCGCGCGCCCTCGTTTTCAGATAAACCCAAACGTTCAAGAAAAATAAATTTAACAAACGCTTGCACGTATTTACCTTTGTATGGATCAGCTTTGAAAGCAATTTGTTCGGCTGGTAAATTATTTCTTTTGAAATATCCGAACAACAAATTCTGGAAACGAGAATCTTCCACCAACAAATTGTCGAGCGCGCCAACCTCAGCCAAAATTTCCAGGCAAGCGATGATAATATGCCGCTTGCGATTCAAAAGCGCCAATTCAAATTCATCTGCTACTTTGTCATACTCTTTTCTGGTTGCGTCAACTATTCGTTGTTTTTCCTGATTAATTTTCAAGCGATCTTCAGGTTTATCTTTAAACAACGCTTCAATATCAATCTCAGCAGTCGTTATGTCATCCCGAGCCGCGTCGAGGGACGCATCTTTGATAATTGTCTGCTCTTTTAACTGTTCAACAAAGTCATTCTGCTCCTCTTCTGAAAACGGAAAAATATAAATATCATTCAAATCATACTTCGACAAATTGAAATAAAAATTCTTCACCGCGAAATAAAGTTTCAGAACATTATCCACCATGGCGCGTTCCTCGGCGCTCACTTTTTTCAAATTCGGTGAAGCGGTGAAATATTGCGCTTTTTTTATGGAACTTAAAGCTTCAGCCGAACCAGCATAACTAATATAATCTTTAATCCAATTACTGATCGTTGGATCAACGTTTTCACTGCCAACAAGAATCGACTCCGCGGTGATCAATTCATTGCTTTCATGCATAAGATCAATGAGTTCTCGCTGAAAAACGCGTTCTTCGTCATCGCTCATGAGGAGCGTAATCAGCCGCACGTTCAATTCTATTTTCAGCGCGTAATCGCGCAAACCAAGAATGTTTTTCAACATCGAACCAAACACGATTTTCGCGTTGCTTTTTTCCTGCTCCGGATCTCTCACTACCAGCGGTTCTTCTTCTATTTTTTCTTTTATTGCTCCACCTATATTATTATTGTCACCCTGAGCCGCGTCGAATGGCCCCGCCTCGCTTAATCGCTTCAACTCCTCCGTCTCAATATCCTTCAAATATTCCTGAACAAATTCAGCATAATCTTCAACCCTGCCGCCCAATTCAATAATCTTTTTCGCCGGTTTTCCATCAAACCATTCGTCGCCAACCACTTGCAACCGCATCCCGCAAAGTTCTTTCGCCATTTCCTTTGCTTTTTCAGGCGTTAACTTGAATCGTTTTAAAATTTCATTTTCAACATTTAAAACATCAACTTTTTTGAAATATAAATCTCGCACCAATTCAGTCAGCCCAACCAATTGTCCGATATTCAATTCAAACTCAACACCCAGGCGATAATTCACGTCCGAACCAAAATTCGCCTGATATGCTTGGCGCACTTTATCGGGTAAAATAATTTCTTCTTTTTTTATTATTTTTGGTTTTGGCATTTATTAAGAAATAGAGCTACGTTGCTTTTGGTTCCCCTCTTCCACCGGTTACGCCTGATGCAGAAACCAATCCCGACGGCACGGCAGCAGCTGCAACTTCCGCGGCTGTTGCCTCCTCAGCGTCTTTTGCAACCTTGGCCGCAGCTTCTGCAGTTGCTTTCGCTGTTACTACCACTGCGTCGGCATCAGATTTAACTTTGTCCACTATTCCCTGTATCTTAGCGGCAATAGATTTATCAAGATTTCCCATAATCATCTGATTGCCGGCAACTCGGGCAATTGTTTCGGTGTTTCCGCCGTCAGCAGTTGCCTGCTTGAGCATCTCTTCAACAATAAGTCCAATTTTGTCAGACGCACCGGATTCATCTGATGCCGACATATTAGCCAATTGTTGAGGGCTGATATTCTTTGCCAATTCAGAAACAGAATGATCTTTAATATCCATGCCAGCCAATTGTTTACCGGACAAACTTTTAACAAACTTTTTGAATTCAACTGCCAGAGAAGCATCAAACGGAACTGCGCCTGCGGTGCCGGTTGTCACCAGCTGACCATCAGCACCTCGTTGACCGTACGCTTCATTAAGATTGCCGGTGACATTCGCCAGCGCTTTTCTGAAATCTTCACCACCTTCCGTTGTTCCACTTTGAGCGCGCTGAACAGCCATTTTGGTCAATGACTTGGCTATAGCATCCTTATGTTTAGCTGATTTTTTGGAAACATCTTGCATTTTTCCACTGAATGCTTTGTCGCCAAGAGCCTCCTTCACCATTTCCATGAAATCAGCATTGCCGTATGTTTCTGCGCTCTGATTTCCAATATCCACTGCGCCTTCACGAATCATGTCAATCAAATGCCCCGCGCTGTGACTATCTAAACCCTTATTACCAATAGCCAAATGCGCTTGCTTTTTAAGCAGAGATTCTTCAAGTCCTTTACCTGACGCAACATCACCCTTCATGAGATCAAAAGCTGTTTGAGCATCATCAGCATTCGGCATGAGGCCTTTTTCAGCAAGTTCCAAAGCCGCTGCTTTTCGCAGATTTCTATCTTCATCATTTGAATTCATAGCCTTTAATAATTCTTTCGGATCTTTAATTCTACGAGCATTTAATAAATCTCTTCCTTGCGCCATGGCAGTTTTATACTGATCCTGATTTATAGCGGTTTCAGCGACTAAATTCATTCCGCCGACATGAGCAGTACCGGCCCAAGCGGTTTTCATTGACTTTATAGTTTCATTATTACTCATCACTCCACCCATCTTACCCGCAATTTTATTTTTAATATCTGATATTTTTTCACTCGCTTTCCCAACATACTTGGCTCCAGGAATTTTCTTTGCCCCTGCAAAAACCACACCTCCAGCAACACCTGCGGCCAATGCACCCGCCCTCTTGCCTGTTCTAAGTACAGCTTCTTTTTCCGCAAACGTTTTCTCTCCATAACCTGCCCATTTCGCCATAACCGCTGCTTTCTTTTGTCCTTGTTTGGCCGTGAATCCGCCGTAAGCCGCAGTTGCCCTGTCAGCCACAGCGCCATAACCGGTCATCTTTCGGCCGAGTGATGTGGCTGCGCTTGTTGTCTGTTTTTTGGCATAGTTTGCCAAATCTCCAAACGCTCCGCCCATGGCAGAGCCGGCCTCCTGCGCCACCATCAAACCGCCAAAAAGCATGGCCAGTCCGATCGCGCTTTGTACCAGTTGATTTATATATGTATAGTTGGAAACAACTGACCCCACTGATTTCGCTTCCACTTGTTCATAGCTTTTAGATATAGTTTCATCCGGATTTGACATCACCATCAAACTAAGCCAAAGAAAAAACGCCATGAGCGGACCAACCGCCACCGCCCAACCAAATTTTTTCCACCATTCGCTCGCTTTTCCCTGCAAACCGGCGATTGGAATTGCCGGAAAAACAAACGCAATCGGAGACAACACCACCAATATCCATAAATAAACAATTCTTAAGAGCAATAGCAATAAAATAAAAAATACAATTACAATGGATATAATCAGAACAAAAATCGCCACGAACAAAGCAATGAAAATACTGGTTGAGTCCGGAGTACCCAAATCGCTGGTATCCTTCAAGGCAAGAAGTTTTGCCAAGCCCAGTCCGTTAACCAAGTTTGCACCGGCCGTGGCCGCGTAACCATTGACAAACGTCATCATCACCACTTGACCGAAATCAATGATCAGACCGGCGATCAATTTACTGAAATTAACCAAAATCGCGGCCATGAGTAATTTCGGAAGTAATGTTTTCAAACTGTATTTTTCAACTTGAAAAATTTGAGCGAAAGCGATCAAAAGCAAAATCAAAACGAAAAACAAATTGCAAATATCGCGCACCAAAACCCAACCTTTGACTACCGCAGGATTGGTCACGAAACTATTATAACTGCTGATAATAATCACCACGGCGAAAATCTTCATAAGCACCCAACCAAGCATTTCCACGATAATAAGAAGCACTACATTCAAAAGATCCAAGACCGTGTCGAGCAAACCTTGACTCGGCGCAGCGAAAACATATGATCCGACAAATAATATTCCAACTAAAACAAAAACTACAGTCGCGAGTTTATAAGATTTTTTTTGCGGCAGTAAACTAAAAATAATAAACTCAAAAAACTTTTTCAGTTTATTTTCAAAACCACGCCAAATTTGCTTAAGTTGACTGATCATCAAGAGATGATTAATTGTCTAACCAAATTATACCACAAAAATACGTTCCAAGATAGTTTATACACAATATTGGAAGTTATCCGCCCGAGGCGGATGCGCCTCGGGAGCAGGGGTTGGAGATGAGAAGTTGGAACACAAAGAAACCAATACCGCGATCCGAAGTACGAACACGTAGGGGCAGAACATTGTTCTGCCCCTAGGTGTTCGTAAGATTTCGCGACAACTACTTGATAACTCTACTCTTCAGTGTCCGCCACAGCCTCAACCTACTAATAACTTCAAACAACCTTTGCCTGGATAAATACGCAATCGTCAGCAAAACCACAACCAATCCAAACCCCAATCCAACCGCAACCTTGCTCTGAAAATAATCAGGTTGAATTTCCGAATTACCAACCTGTCCTTCCCCGACAACAGCTCGTTCATCCCAAGTCAAATTTTTCAAATCATCTTGTCGCCGCGGCATCAGCCGATATTTATCATTTGAACTGCCAATAACCCCAACCAACTCAACTTTATCGCCAAGTTTAAATTTCTCCACATCAATCTTCGCGTCTTTTTTCAAATAAACATTGAACTCTCCTTGTTCATCGCTAAAAACCAAATTATTCGGTTTTTTCTCCACCAGTTCGCCAACAATTTTAGCGAGCGCGCCCTCATTTTCTTCATTAACATCAAACGAACTTATTGAAAACGATTTTTCCTCTTCAACAAGGCCGGTTACTTTCAAATTATTTTTATCTTGCAGTAAAACTCGACGTTCTCCATTACTTTCCGAAACCACGCCCGACACTTCCACCACCTCGCCCAACTTCAACTCCGGCCAATCAGCCTTGGAAAAATAAACTTGAATACCAACGCCGTCCCTCATTTTATTTTCAGCATCAATTCCGGCCAGATATATTTGATTCTTGCTAAAAACACCGGGCAAGACAATCACCTGTCCTCTGATTTTAACTTTCTTTTTCAACGACAGTTCTTTAATGTCTTTTAAATCTACCAGACCGTAATAATCATTGGCGATTTTTTGTTTTTTGGCAGTTGAATTTATTACTGTAACCGAATTCGTTGTTTCTTTTTCTTCAAATTGCGCCAGTTGCAAAGCGGTTTTTTTATTTTCAGAACCGGGCGTTAAAATAGTTGTCTCCTCAAGACCGCCTGTAAAAAACGATAGCGAAATATTTTCCTTGGTACCGGAATAAGCAATATTGCTGATCACAATTCCATTAGGATCAATCAACCTCGCTTCATCAGTTGAATTATTCAAAGCCAAACCGGTTTCTTCCCGCTTGAAAACCAAGAAATTTTTTGCTTTAATAATAGTTTGTCCATCAATTTTGTAAGGCTTACTGCCACCCTCGCTGTCATCCAGTGTCCAACCGAACAAATCAACGTCAATTTCACCGGAATTATAAAGTTCAATCCACTCAAAGTCGTCACTGCCGGCCGGATCAGCTAAAAGTTCATTAACGCGAACTTTGTCTGAAAATTGATGGGCAACTACTGGTTTTTGCTCAACAATGGTCTCGGTTTTTGGTAACTCAACTTTTGTCGTCGCGCTTGTCGTCGCTTCCACCGGCTGAACCGTTAACGCCGCTTGATTATTCGTGTTGGCAACATCCGCAACGATTGTTTTAACCTGAATCGGCTCTGGCAAAGTTAATTGAAAAATATTTTTCTGGTTCGGCGTGGGAATTTCAGTTTCTTTGTAAATATTATCAACGAAAGCGAGCGTTTGTCCGGAAATACTCGCGGGCGCATTATCAATAACATTGCCATCATCCCAAACTCCGTAACTCATCTCATCAATCAATTGCCCGCCATCGTCAATCAACATAATGCTGTCGCCATCATTATTCAAACCGCTTTTCTCATAAACCGCATAACCGCCGGCCGGAATGACGCCGGTCAACAAAGTTTCTTTGCCACTGCCTTCAACCAATTTCCAATCACTCACATCAACTTCAATATTCAGTGTATTGAATAGTTCAATCCATTCTTTCTGACCGGTCGCCGGCGCAGACATTATTTCATTAAGGCGAATTTCGCGCGCGTGAACATTTTGTTTTGTTATTTCCAAAACATCAATTTTCACGGGATCAGGTAGAGACGCAAGATTTTGCGTCTCTACCTGTCCCGTTGTTTGTGGCGCCGACCCCTGTGAATCAACCACCTCCGAAGACACATCATTATTTTGGAACAATTGTTCGTTTGTTTTTAACCAAGACAAACACGTTTCAGTGTCGCATTTGATAATAATATATTGATTAATCTGGCTGTTCGAAATATTGTTCGTAACAAGCGCTTCCGCTCCGATCACAGCGTCAAGCGGGGCGATCAACAAAATTATTACAAATATGATAAAAAAATATTTCATACATAGAATTAGGGGCCGGCGCATCGCAAAATTTCTCATAAAAAACTTGCAATATACCGACCCCAATAATCAGTCCGAAAATGAAATCTTGTCTTCAAACTGAAAGTTATGAATTAGATTAACTTGACCAATATTGAGAGAAACCTCGCAACTGGCAAGTTTAACTAGGACGCAAGAGCAGCAAGCTGCGGTGAAGCAATGACCGTGGAAAAACTTTTCAAACAATCATAAACTTCTTTTTCGGGCATTTCGTCAGCTACGAAGAGATACGGATAATCTTCCGGCCGTACGGCTAACTGCCAGCGTTCCGAGACAGCCGCGTTTTTGATCGAATTCAATTTCTTTTGAAGACACTCGTCATTATCAATCAAACGCAAACCGGTTTTCGGCGCCCAAATCTTGTAACGTTTGTTATCTTTGAAATTTTTCGCTTGCTCTTCAAATGTCCACAGCAATCTTTCCGGTTTTGACCGGCCGACACGCGAATTGTTTTTGAACAAGTCCAGCATTTGATAAGACCCGTTCTTAATTTCCAGCTTCAAGTTGTTCATAATTTCGCCGGCGACGTTTTTCTTAACTTCACTGTAAATCGCCACCGGATCTTCCTGATTTTGCGGCAGTTTGAATAGCCAATAAAAATAGTTTGGCATGATCACATAAGCCAGATTTTTCACGTCACGTTTTAACTCCGCCAGTTTGATAGCATTGACCAATAGATCCATATACTCTTTGGTCACAAAGACATTTTTCCGGCTGATGATAGCTCCGCAGTGGAAATAAATTCCGCCTTTTTGGCGCAATGGCCACTCATACTTTTTTGCAACTTTGTTTTGTTTGTCACCCTGAGCTTGCCCCGCAGCTTGCGGAGCTTGCCCCGCTTCAACGGCGGGCACTCGAAGGGTGTTTTCTTTTTTTGTCATACGTTTTTTAATTTTTCATGAATTAATTTTGTCCTAGTTTATATCCACCGTAGCTCATGCAATAGAGCGAAAGTGGACGATTTCATTTATATTATTTCATTTTAAAACACAGCGACAAAACGATTTTTGTCAAAACGCCTCGTCAACATTTTTCGCGATTTCATAAAGAATTTTTTAAAAATAAAAAAAGATGTCGAGCTAGCTCGACATCTTTATATCGGGTGTGGATAACTTTCACACAAAAACGTACAAACGACGTGAACGTCGTTGGCGTCCAACGTTATAACGCGGTATTCCAACGTAATACCGCGGGTAGGGACAGGTCGCGACCTGTCCCTACCTGTCCCTACACGTTCACGGCAACGCCGTGCGATGTTTTTCACCGCAACGCCGTGCGACCCGTTCAAATCAATAAAAACGCACCGTAGGGGTAGAACAATGTTCTACCCCTACGGTACGTGATGGCTACGTTGCGTTAAAAAAAATTTTATTCAATCTTGTTTCCTGATAAATAATCCGTAAAAAACGATTCCGGCAAATCTTTTACTTTTTTCGTCCAATCTGTTCCAAACATTGATTTTGCCAAGTCAGAAGAAGTCACCCAACTGATCTTCGCGTTTTGGCTGACAAAATAAACCTTATCAACCGAAGGAATTTTCATCAAAGAACCGGTTTTGAACGGCACGTTGCGGCCGAGGCCGTAGGAAGACATTTCAGCGCCGGAAACTTTTTCCACTTTGGAAAAGTCTTTGCCGAAATAACTTTCCCAAACAGCAGAGGTTGGATAGGCGTGGCGCGTATTGTTTTTATCAAGGAAGTAAACCGCGGTCTGATCAGCCAGCTTGATCCAGCGGCCGGAAGTGTAATCAATGTCTTCAACAATCTTGATATATTCAACCGTAAATTTATCTTTCAATGTGTCTCCGTCCTCAGTGGTAATCGTCAATGTCTTGATGCCTGGTACAGTAGAACGCGCTTTGAACGATACTTGGCCCTTAACATCAGTTGTCTTTGATTTTATAACAACCGCGCCGGTTCCATCAATTATTTCGTTCAAAAAAACAATTTTATTCGCGATCGCTTCGTTGTCTGAATTTTTCACCGTCACATTCACATTCAAATAATCAACGCCATCAGCGGTAATCACGGTTTTATCCAAAACAACAGTTGATTTCTCCTTGGAAAAAGTCGCGACTGTTTTTTTTGCATGAACGGTAATTGTTTCCGTCTGACCGATATTGCCATTGAAATCTTTGGCTGTCGCGTAAACCGTATGACTGCCCTCTGTAATATTGGTCCAGCTATATTCCCAATTTTCCGTGCCGGTTGCCGTCTTGCAAAGAGTGTCAACACAAACCTGAATAACATCAGGCAGTGAACCGCCCTGATCTTTTGCTTTTCCTTTTATGGTAAAACTGCTGTCGGTAATTATTTGACCTGCTTTTAAATTTGTCATCACTATCACCGGAGTCCACGGATCTCCGGTTACGATTTTATATTTATTGCTGTCGTCATTGGTAAATTTTGAATACGGCAAAGCCTCGCTCGTAGAGAAAAACAGACCCTTGTCTCCGCTGTCGTAAGTTTTATTTTTATTAGCGTCAGAGTAAGCAGGCAAGGCAAAACCGTAAATTCGTCCGGTTGTCCCTTTGTTCAGTGTTTCGAGTGAAACAAAGAAGCGATTCTCGATCCCCGCCACTTTGTAATTCAAATTAGTAAAATCCGATTTATTATTCGTGCTCTCGTATGA